>NZ_JBHLWH010000050.1:0-2847 GCF_042433045.1 Citricoccus parietis
CGCGAGCGTTATCCGGAATTATTGGGCGTAAAGAGCTCGTAGGCGGTTTGTCGCGTCTGCCGTGAAAGTCCGGGGCTTAACCCCGGATCTGCGGTGGGTACGGGCAGACTAGAGTGCAGTAGGGGAGACCGGAATTCCTGGTGTAGCGGTGAAATGCGCAGATATCAGGAGGAACACCGATGGCGAAGGCAGGTCTCTGGGCTGTTACTGACGCTGAGGAGCGAAAGCATGGGGAGCGAACAGGATTAGATACCCTGGTAGTCCATGCCGTAAACGTTGGGCACTAGGTGTGGGGGACATTCCACGTTTTCCGCGCCGCAGCTAACGCATTAAGTGCCCCGCCTGGGGAGTACGGCCGCAAGGCTAAAACTCAAAGGAATTGACGGGGGCCCGCACAAGCGGCGGAGCATGCGGATTAATTCGATGCAACGCGAAGAACCTTACCAAGGCTTGACATGTTCTCGATCGCCACAGAGATGTGGTTTCCCCTTTGGGGCGGGTTCACAGGTGGTGCATGGTTGTCGTCAGCTCGTGTCGTGAGATGTTGGGTTAAGTCCCGCAACGAGCGCAACCCTCGTTCCATGTTGCCAGCGGGTTATGCCGGGGACTCATGGGAGACTGCCGGGGTCAACTCGGAGGAAGGTGGGGACGACGTCAAATCATCATGCCCCTTATGTCTTGGGCTTCACGCATGCTACAATGGCCGGTACAATGGGTCGCGATACTGTGAGGTGGAGCTAATCCCAAAAAGCCGGTCTCAGTTCGGATTGGGGTCTGCAACTCGACCCCATGAAGTCGGAGTCGCTAGTAATCGCAGATCAGCAACGCTGCGGTGAATACGTTCCCGGGCCTTGTACACACCGCCCGTCAAGTCACGAAAGTCGGTAACACCCGAAGCCGGTGGCCCAACCCTTGTGGGGGGAGCCGTCGAAGGTGGGACTGGCGATTGGGACTAAGTCGTAACAAGGTAGCCGTACCGGAAGGTGCGGCTGGATCACCTCCTTTCTAAGGAGCCCCTTAGCCGTCAGGCCTGCAGATCTTTGTGTCTGTGGGTGTGTGGTTCAGGTGTAGTGCTCGTAGCGGCCCCGTTCGTGGGTCGGCGAGTTGCTCATGGGTGGAACATCAACGAATAGTGCCCTGGCCGTACCGGCTGGTGGTCGTAGTACTGCGTCTGGAATGGGCGTCTGGGGTGTTGCCCTGGATGTCGCGCCGTCGTGTGGAAGGACTGCCGGGTTTGGATGGGTTGGGGTGTTGGCACACTGTTGGGTCCTGGGACAACAGGACCGGCTGCTCGTGCAGCACATGATCGCTTGGCCTCTCTTTTGGGGGGTGGGTGGTGGTGTGGTGTGGGGGTGGTTGTTCCGGGCCTGTGGTCTGGTTCCGGCCATGCTGAAGCATTGACGTTGATTCGTTGGTGTGGGTGGTGTGGTGCGGGTTGTTGTTTGGGAACTGCATAGTGGACGCGAGCATCTTATTTTTATTGCTGCCGCATATCGCCCCCTGGTGGTGTGTGGTGGCGCCGAGAATGTAGTCATCTTTTGATACACCCGTTGTTGACCCCCTTTTTGGGTGGTTGGTGGTGGGTGTTGCTCATTGAGGGCTTGGCCTTGTGTGGCTAAGTTTTTCAGGGCGCATGGTGGATGCCTTGGCAACAGGAGCCGATGAAGGACGTGGGAATCTGCGATAAGCCTGGAGGAGTCGATAACCGGACGTTGATTCCAGGATTTCCGAATGGGGGAACCCCGCACACCTGTGAGTGTGTGACCGCCGGTTGAACACATAGGCCGGTTGGAGGGAACGCAGGGAAGTGAAACATCTCAGTACCTGCAGGAAGAGAAAACAAAAGTGATTCCGTGAGTAGTGGCGAGCGAAAGCGGATGGGGCTAAACCGTTCACGTGTGATACCCGGCAGGGGTTGCGTGTTCGGGGTTGTGGGCCCTTTCGTCCCAGGTCTGCCGACTTGGGGTGGTGAGGAGCGGGCGTATAGGCGAACAGCTTTGGATGGCTGACCGTAGAGGGTGAGAGTCCCGTAGTGCGAATGCGTACCGCCGCTTAGAGAGTGTGCCCGAGTAGCACGGGGCCCGAGAAATCCCGTGTGAATCTGCCAGGACCACCTGGTAAGCCTGAATACTACCTGTTGACCGATAGCGGATCAGTACCGTGAGGGAATGGTGAAAAGCACCCCGGGAGGGGAGTGAAATAGTACCTGAAACCATGTGCCTACAATCCGTCGGAGCCTTGAGGGGTGACGGCGTGCCTTTTGAAGAATGAGCCTGCGAGTTAGTGCTGTGTCGCGAGGTTAACCCGTGTGGGGAAGCCGTAGCGAAAGCGAGTCTGAATAGGGCGATCTTAGTGGCACGGTCTAGACCCGAAGCGGAGTGATCTACCCATGGCCAGGTTGAAGCGCGTGTAAGAGCGCGTGGAGGACCGAACCCACTTCAGTTGAAAATGGAGGGGATGAGCTGTGGGTAGGGGTGAAAGGCCAATCAAACTCCGTGATAGCTGGTTCTCCCCGAAATGCATTTAGGTGCAGCGTCACGTGTTTCTTCCCGGAGGTAGAGCTACTGGATGGCAGATGGGCCCTACAAGGTTACTGACGTCAGCCAAACTCCGAATGCCGGGAAGTGAGAGCGTGGCAGTGAGACTGTGGGGGATAAGCTTCATGGTCGAGAGGGAAACAGCCCAGACCACCGGTTAAGGCCCCTAAGCGTGTGCTAAGTGGGAAAGGATGTGGAGTTGCTGTGACAACCAGGAGGTTGGCTTAGAAGCAGCCACCCTTGAAAGAGTGCGTAATAGCTCACTGGTCAAGTGATTCCGCGCCGACAATGTAGCGGGGCTCAAGCACAC
>NZ_JBHLWH010000051.1:0-1351 GCF_042433045.1 Citricoccus parietis
ACCGCTGGCTTACTGCGACGGCATGACCCCACTGCCGGCCTCGTCGTCGTGCACCCGACCCCGGCCGGTATCACGTCCCAGGACCTGGGCCACGACCTGCTGCGCGCTCTGGGAAGACCGATCCATCGGCTCGCCGCTGAACGCCTGCAGGGCTCCCGGCCCGCGTGGCGCGCCGTGGCCGCATGGCTCCACGCAGACCAACTCTCCGATCTCATCGTGCTGCGCGCCCACTTGCTCGGCGCCGACCGCTGGAGCCAGCTCATCGAGCTCAGCCGCGGCACTGGCACCCGGTTGACCCTGGTCTGCCACACACGGTCGATCCCCAGTCCCTTGGCTCAGGCGCTTACCAAGATCGACCACCGGATCCTCACCAATCTCGAGCTCCTCGATCTGCCGGCGGGTGGGCACCGACCCAGCGCCCCTCCGGCGGCCGATCCGGGGATGGCTTCCCTGCCGCGCGTCACGTACCCCGGCGTGATCAATTTCCGCCGCTACGCTTTCGACCAACTCGGGCCGATCGAGTTCGCCCGGTTCGATACCATTTACCGGTCGGCCCAGGAGACGACCCTGGCCTGGCTTGATGGCCGCCCCGACGCGGCCACGTCCGACGACGAACGAGAAGCGGCCATGGGTCTGCTTTCGGAGCTGGTCCACGACAGTCCCAGTCGCACCCACACGCTGGCCCGGCTTCGCGGCGCGCAGGCCGCTTTCCGGTGGCACGGATTCAAGCTGACTCTGCCGGCATCCCGGGATCTGCTCGACGTCCTGGCGGGCCCGGGGCTGACCAGCCAACCAGTCACCGACCAGCTACTCGCCCAAATCCGCGCAAACGTAGCGCACAAAGCGATCGCCGCCGCGTTGGCCACGAGCTTGTTTACCGGCCTGGCGCCGACGAGCTTGATGCCCCTGACGTGGAAGTCGCTGACACCGGGCGCCGACCGTCTTCGGATCATCAATCGAGTATCGAGGCTGCAACGTCCAGCGCCGAACGTGTGGCCCCGGCGAACACTCGTTCGCGTCCCGGCCACCTTCTACGTGCCGACCGCCGTCCGGCCCCTGTTCCAAGCCGCCCGAGCATTCATCCCGCCCGACGAGAACATCCGTCATCGCCTCTTCTGGGGCGCCACACCACACCAGATCGAGGCCATGGCCTCGGAGTGCGCCATCACGCTGCCCCACCAGGAGGCCCCGGCGATCGCCTGGCAGGCGTGGATCGAGATCGAACGTGTCGACTATTTCGGCGGCCAGTACGACGTCGACTTCAGCGCCGACCAGCAGTTCCAGCCGCAGCCCGCCCCTATCGAGCCCTCAGCGACCTTGGAAAGGTGAGACCCGAACGGGATGCCCAACC
>NZ_JBHLWH010000052.1:0-910 GCF_042433045.1 Citricoccus parietis
CGTGGGTGTTGCCGGCCTTCGTGATCGGGCCTTGGGCCCTGGAGCCCCCGGAGGAGTGCTCCGAGGGCACCAGTCCGACGAAGGAGCCGATGGTATTGCCGGTGAACCGGTGCCAGTCACCGATCTCCACCGCGAGGCCGAACCCGGTCAGGGTCGAGACCCCGCGCAGGCATCCGAGCCGGTGCACCACATCCGTGAACTCCGAGTCTGCGGCCATAGCCTCGATGGCCGCATCGAGGCGGTCACGGCGGGCCAGGGTGGCCATCACCGTCTCGTAGTCGGATTCGAACGCCATCAGCGTGGGTCTCTGTGTCAGCCGGGGCCGGGCCTCGTGCACCAGCCACGTGTGGTGGGCACCGGTCCAGGCCTGGCCGCCGTTGTAGACCAGACCCTGGCGCAGCAACAGCTTCGAGAGCCGGTGCCGGGCCCGCATCAGATCACCACGGCAGTCTTCCCGAGCCCGGACCAAGTCCCGGGCCGCTTCCTGGTCCACGGAGGGCACCGCCACCGAGGTCACCTCGTCCAGGCGCAGTAGCCGGGCAAGGTGCACCGCGTCCTTGGCATCGGTCTTGACCCGGTCTCCGGCCGGGCGCTGCAGCTTGGACGGGGCCACGACCTCACACCGGATCCCGGACTCGGTCAGGACCCTATAGAGCCCGAAACCGGTCGGACCGGCTTCGTAGGCCACCGCCACCGGGCCAGGCAGATCGCCCAGCCAGGACAGGATGTGCTCATGTGACGGGGTCAGTCTGGTCTGGATGAGCTCTCCCGTGACGCCATCGATCGCCGCCGCGGCGACGGATCGTGCGTGCACATCGAGCCCGACACTCGTACGCTCGGTAAACACCGGGGCCTCCCACAACTGTAGGCAAGGCCGGGCAAGGGGCTTCTTGTCCGGTAACCCACGAAT
>NZ_JBHLWH010000053.1:0-2584 GCF_042433045.1 Citricoccus parietis
GGCGGCAGCGGTGCAGGACCTCGAGGCCGAGGTAGCGGCGTCCTTCGGTCCATTCGTCGGTCTGTTCGGCCAGGACGGCCCCGACGAGCCGGACGATGGCCTGGCGGTTGGGGAAGATGCCGACGGAGTCGGTGCGGCGCCGGATCTCGCGGTTGAGCCGCTCCTGGGGGTTGTTGGACCAGATCTGGGTCCAGACGTCCTTCGGGAACGTGGTGAAGGCCAGGATGTCGGCCCGAGCGGCGTCGAGGTGCTCAGCCACGGCGGGCAGCTTCTCGCCCACGTAGTCGATGAGCCGGTCGAACTGCGCGTTCACCGCGGCGGCATCTGGCTGGTCATACACGCTGTGCAGCATCGCCTTCACGGCCGGCCACATGGACTTCGGGGTGATGCCCATCAGGTTCGCAGAGTAATGCGTCCGACACCGTTGCCAGGCGGCGCCGGGCAGGTTCGCAGCGATGGCGTCCTTGAGCCCGGTGTGGGCATCGGAGGTGACCAGGCGGACCCCGCCCAGACCCCGGGCGACGAGATCGGCGAAGAACTCATTCCACGCCGCCCCGGTCTCCGAGGTGGCCACCCGCAGGCCCAACACCTCGCGGTGCCCGTCGGCGTTGACGCCGGTGGCAAGCAGCACCACGGCATTGACCACCCGGCCGCCCTCGCGGACCTTCATCGTCAGCGCGTCGGCGGCCACGAACGTGAACGGCCCTGCCGCGTCCAGGGGCCGGTGGCGGAAGGCCTCGACCTGCTCGTCCAAGTTCTCGGCCATCCGCGACACCTGGGACTTCGACAGGACGTTGATGCCCAGTGTCTTCACGAGTTTGTCCATCCGGCGAGTCGACACCCCGGCGAGGTAACAGTCCGCCACCACCGTGATCAGCGCCGACTCGGCCCGCTTCCTGCGTTCCAGCAGCCACTCGGGAAAGTAGGTGCCCGATCTGAGTTTGGGGATGGCCACGTCGATGATCCCGACCCGGGTATCCAGCTCGCGGTGGCGGTAACCGTTCCGCTGGGCGGTGCGGGTCGTGGCGGGTCTGCCCCACTCGGCGCCGACGACCGCGTCGGCGTCGGCGGAGAGTAGAGAGTTGATCACGGTCTGCAACAGAGAACGCATCAAGTCCGGGGAGGCTTCGGACAGGGCTTCACTGAGCAGGCCAGCAGGGATGCTCCTATAGATGTCAAGCAGCTGCGGGTAGTGCCGTGATGGTCCATGCCGGCGGATCGGCTGGCTTGGTGAGTAGACGATAAACCTCTCGGGCGATCGCGCGCTTAAGACAACGCATGATGTCCTTCTTCGATAGTCCTTCGGCGGTGCGTCGCTCTACGTAGGCCCGGGTCTGTGGGTGGTATCGCATCCGGGCCAGCGCAATGGTGTAGAGCGCATTGTTCGCGGCCCGGTCACCACCGCGGTTGAGTCGGTGCCGGTGCTGGCGCTTCCCGGAGGAGGCTGGGACCGGGGCAACTCCGGTCAGATGAGCGAAGGAGGCCTCAGAGCCGAGTCGGTCGGGGTTATCACCAGCGGTGACCAACAACTGAGCCGCGACCAGCACGCCGACGCCGGGACGGTCGCGCAGCTGCGGGGCCGCCTCCTGGGTCAGTTCGCTCAGCCCCCGGTGCAGCTGACTGACCTCCTCGTCCAGGCTGGCGTGACGGCGAGCTAAGGACCGCAACGCCAGCTTGCAGGCCACGTGAGGATCGGTCAGGTTGGTGGCGGGCCGCAGACGGGCGATGGACTTCACCATCTTCGCCCTGGGCAGTGGCGCGAGGTGCTCGTGAAGATCGGCCGGCCCGTTGAGCAGCAACGCTCGGATCTGGTTGATGCACTGGGTCCGCGCCTTCACTGCCGAGCGGTGCGCAAGGCGTAGGCACCGTATCGATTCCACGATGCCATCGCGCGACTTCGGCGTGCCGGTGGCACGTCCGGATGCTGCTGCCCGGGCCGCTGCATAGGCATCCAGCGGGTCGGACTTGCCCAGCGAGCGGCGCGCCGTACGGTCAGGTCGGTCGACCTCGACCACGATGATCCCGGCCCCCGTGAGTACCCGCATCAGTCCCGCACCGTAGGAACCGGTCCCTTCGATGCCCACCTTCACGAGCTGACCGAAACCGGCCAGCCAGTCCTTCAGGGCCTCGTAACCGGCCACCGTCGCCGGAAACTCGCGGTCGCCCAGTTCGCGGCCGAGCGTGTCGACCACCGCGGCGTGGTGGGTGAGCGAGTGGGTGTCAACTCCGCCAAAGACCTCCAGGGCCGAAGGATGTTCCGTCATCATGATGCAGTGCCACCTTTCAGATCCAACTACAGGGGACGGCACGAGACCGGCACCATGAGGTGGACAAGACAGTGATGGGGCTGCTGCACAAGCTCCTATAAGGTCACACCACAGGTCCAGTCACGTGCGTGGTACCCCGGGCTGCGAGGCCGACAAATCCCATGCAAAGGCAGTCACTGACGCCCGTCGACAATCGAGTCAGACCCCCGCCCGGGGTACCCAACTCCATCATCACTGTCGACAATATGAGGAGCGGTCACCGTGGTGACTCCTTTCGAGGATTCTGTGCAAGGTTGACTCGAAGGATCACACCGGTG
>NZ_JBHLWH010000054.1:0-2460 GCF_042433045.1 Citricoccus parietis
GCTGTCTTCGGAGCCACCGTTATTGTCGTTCGGAGCCACCTGCTTAGGCTCCTTCCGCCGGGTGTAAAGGGCACCCGGCGGAAGGAGCAGTTCTCAATGGTAAGGAAGATTAAGGCCAAGCTCGTGCTGCGGTTGCGGGCCGAGGGTCTGTCGGGACGGGCGATCGCTGCCTCACAGCGGATCTCGCGGAACAGTGTGGCAGCGGTGCTGGAGGCTGCCGATGCGGCAGGGGTGCGATGGGACGACATCGCCGACCGGCCCGAGACCGAGGTGTACTCGATGGTGTTCCCCGGCCGCGGGGAACACGAGAGCGTCTACGCCCAGCCAGATTTCGAGAAGGTTCACCGGGAACTGTCCCGGGTCGGGGTGACGCTGAAACTGCTGCACGGCGAATATCTCGATGCCTGTGCCGCCGCCGGGGATCCGGCGATGGGCTACGACCGGTTCTGCAAGTCCTATCAGCATCACCTGCTGGTGGCCGGGCTGGCCTCGAGGGTGGGGCACAAGGCCGGGCAGACGGTCGAGGTCGACTGGTCCGGACCCACGATGCAGCTGCTGGACACAGCCACCGGCGAGCTGACGAGGGTGTATTTGTTCGTGGGGTGTCTGCCGTTCAGCCGGTACTCCTTCGTCGAACCGACCCTGGACATGAAGCAGGACACCTGGCTGCGGGCCCACGTGGCGATGTTCGAGGCGTTCGGCGGCAGCGTGCCGCGGATCGTGCCGGACAACCTCAAGACGGGGGTTATCAAGCATCCGGCCGAGGGCGAGATCGTGCTGAACGACGCCTATCGGGAGATGGCCGCGCACTACTCCGCCGCCGTGCTCCCGGCCAGAATCAGGGCACCCAAGGACAAACCCAGCGCCGAGAACACCGTCTGGCATGTGGCGATGCGCGTCATCGCCGAGCTCAGGGACCAGAACTTCGCCACGTTGGCCGACCTCAAAGCGGCGATCATCGACCGGGTGGCCGCCTACAACCAGGAGTCGTTCCAGAAGCGGCCAGGCTCCAGGGCCAGCGTGTTCGCCGCCGAGGAGGGCCCCCTGCTGCGGCCGTTGCCAACGGTGGCCTATGAGATCAGCCGGTGGGTCTACGGCCGCAGGGTCGCGAAGAACGGGCACGTCACCTTCGGCCGGAACTTCTACTCCGTTCCATACACCCACGTCGGGGCCAAGGTCGATCTGCGTCTGACGGACACGATGCTCGAGGTCTACCGCGGCCCCGAGCGGTTGGCCAGCCACCTGCTGCTGCCCGAGAACGTGGTGAATGAGTACCGCACCCATGACGCCGATCTGCCGGCCGGGCCCGGCTACCGGCAGTGGGACCCGGACCGGGTGCGGGACTGGGCCACCCGCGTCGGAACGTCTGCGGTGGTCGTGGTGGAGCGGATCTTCGAGTCCGTGCCGGTCGCCGAGCAGGGCCTGGACCCGGCCCTGGCGGTGCTGCGGCTGACCCGCCGCTACTCCGCCGAGCGGGTGGAGGCGGCCTGCTCTCTCGCGCTGGCCGGCCGGGTCAGGTCCCCGCGGTATGCGCACCTGCGCCCGATCCTGGAGACCGGGCAGGACAAGACACCCGGCAGAACACCATCGCCAGGGGCCGCGACGGCCGAGGAGCCCGGTGGCTACGTGCGTGGGGCCTCCTACTACGCGGCAGGAGGCACTCGATGAGCCGGATCGACACCGAGACCAAGCGCAAGCTGCGCGAGATGGGAGCCGCCACCTTGTTGGAGGCCCTCGAGGCCCAGGACGAGACCCTCGTGATGGGACTGGGGTTCGAGGACAAGATTCGGCTGGCCGTGGACGAGGCTCACTCTTCGTTCAACCACGCCAAGGTTGAGGGGCTGATCCGGCGGGCCGGGCTGCGCTACCCGAACGCTGACCTGCGCCGGCTGGATCTGCTCACCGAGCGCGGCCTGGACCAGGGCGTGATCGCACAGCTCGGGACGTGTTCGTTCATCGACCGGCAGCAGAACGTCGTGTTCCAGGGCTTCACCGGCTCCGGGAAGTCCTACCTGGGCTGCGCGCTGGCCAAGCAGGCCTGCCAGCACCGGATCCGCGCCCACTACATCCGGATGCCCGACCTCGAAGAAGCCTGGGCCCTGGCGAAGGACAAGCCCCTGGGCTCCACGAAGTTCCTGAAAAAGTACGCCGCGTTCACGCTGTTGGTCATCGACGAATGGCTGTTGGACCATCCCGACGAGTCGATGCGGAGCATGCTGCTGGAGCTGCTGGAGCGCCGCTACGGGAACACCTCGACCGTGTTCTGCACCCAGTACGCACAGAAGGACTGGCACCAGCGCCTGGGCTCCGGAGTGCACGCCGACGCCATCATGGACCGCATCGTGCACAACACCCTCTGGATCGAGACCGGCAGCTACAACATGCGCGAACACACCGCCATGAACGGCCACTAGAAAGCCCGTCGAGGGCCGGTGGCTCCCACCCGGCCGGCCGCCGGCT
>NZ_JBHLWH010000055.1:0-893 GCF_042433045.1 Citricoccus parietis
CGGCTGGGGTATCCCAGTCGAGCGTTTTGCGTGGACGGCCATTGAGCTCCTGGGCGACGTGCTCGAGGTCCTCACGGCCGTAGGGCCGCAAGTCGGTGCTCTTGGGGAAATACTGGCGCAGCAGCCCGTTGGTGTTCTCGTTGCTGCCGCGTTGCCACGGCGAGTGAGGGTCGCAGAAATAGACCGGGACGCCGGTGGCGATGCTGAACTGCTTATGAGCAGCCATCTCAGTGCCCTGATCCCAGGTCAGTGACCCCCGCAGATGCTCTGGAAGAGTGCCGATCAGCGCGGTGAGCACGTCACGGACTTCCTCGGCCGTATGACCGCCAGGAAGGTGCCCCAGCAGCACGTAGCGGGTGCATCGCTCGACCAGCGTCACGATCGCAGAAGCACTGCCCGGCCCAACGATCAGATCACCTTCCCAGTGCCCCGGCACTGCACGGTCCTGGACCTCGGGGGGACGCTCGGAGATCATCACCATCTCGTCGACGAACCGCGAGGTGCGCTGGTCGGGCTGCTTATGTGGCTTGCGACGGGTCCGACCGGTGCGCAGCGCGGCGGCGACCTCGCGTTTCAGCCCGCCGCGCGCTTGGAGGTAAAGCGCCTGGTAGATCGTTTCGGGACTCACTCGCATGCTCTCGTCGTCGGGAAACTCCTTGAGCAAAGTGTGGCTGATCTGCCCCGGAGACCACCGCACCGAGAGCTTTTCCTGCACGAAACTGCGCAACCGAGACTCCTCAGAGAGCTTGGACCGCTTCGGTCGGGCCCGAGACGCTGTCCAGGCACGCTGAGCAGAGTAGGGCTGATACTTCCGCTCCTCAGACCGAGCGTCGATCTCGCGTTTGATCGTGGAGGCAGGCCTGTTCAGAACACGGCCGATCGCTCGCAAGCTC
>NZ_JBHLWH010000056.1:0-2083 GCF_042433045.1 Citricoccus parietis
GCTGCACGGCGAATACGTGGACCAGTGCGCTCAGGCGGGATCCCCGTCGATGGGCTATGACCGGTTCTGCAAGTTCTACCAGCGGCATGTGCTGGTCACCGGGCTGGCCTCCAGGATCGGGCACAAGGCCGGCCAGACGGTCGAGGTCGACTGGTCCGGGCCCACGATGCAGCTACTCGATCCGGCCACCGGGGAGCTGAGCCGGGTCTACCTGTTCGTGGGGTGCCTGCCGTTCAGCCGGTTCTCCTTCGTGGAGCCGACGCTGGATATGAAGCAGGACACTTGGTTGCGGGCGCACGTGGGCATGTTCGAGTACTTCGGCGGCAGCGTGCCGAGGATCGTGCCGGACAATCTGAAGACCGGGGTGATCAAGCATCCCAAGGAGGGCGAGATCGTCCTGAACGAGGCCTACCGGGAGATGGCGGCTCACTACTCCGCGGCCGTGCTCCCCGGACGGGTGAAGAAACCGAAGGACAAGGCCAGCGTGGAGAACACCGTGGCGCACGTGGCGACCTGGATCATCGCTGCCCTGCGCAAGCGGCAGTTCACCTCCCTGGCCGAGCTCAAGGCAGCCATCGCAGTCCAGCTGAAGGCTTACAACGCGGAACCGTTCCAGAAACGCGCCGGCTCCCGCGCCAGCGTCTTCGCCGCCGAGGAGCAGGCGCTGCTGCGCCCGTTGCCGGCCGTGGCCTATGAGATCAGCCGGTGGGTCTACGGCCGCAGGGTGGCGCGCAACGGGCACGTGGCCTTCGCCCGGAACTACTACTCGGTGCCCTACACACACGTCGGGGCCAAGGTCGACCTGCGGGTCACGGACACCATGCTGGAGGTCCACCACGGCCACCAGCGACTGGCCAGCCACCTCTTGCTGCCGGAGAACGTGGTGAACGAGTACCGCACCCACGACGCGGACCTGCCGGCCGGACCGAAGTACCGGCAGTGGGACCAACACCGAGTCAGAGAATGGGCTCAGCGTGTCGGGCCCTCGACGGTGATCGTGGTGGACAGGGTCTTCGAATCCGTTCCGGTGGCCGAGCAGGGCCTGAATCCGGCGTTGGCGGTGTTGCGGCTGACGCGACGGTTCTCCGCCGAACGGGTGGAAGCGGCCTGCCAGATCGCGTTGGCCGGCCTGATCCGCTCCCCGCGATATGCGCACCTGCGCCCGATCCTGGACACCGGCCAAGACAGACCAGGAGCACTCACCGGCAGCGCGCCCGCCGGGCCGCCGGCTGAGGAGATCGGTGGCTACGTGCGTGGGGCCTCCTACTACGCGGCAGGAGGCACCCGGTGACCCGGATCGATACCGAGACCAAACGCAAGCTACGCGAGATGGGGGCCACCGCCCTGTTGGAGTCTCTCGAGGCCCGGGACGAGACCCTCATGCTGGGCCTGGGCTTCGAGGACCAGGTCAGGCTCGTCGTGGACGAGGCCCACACCTCCTTCACCCATCAGAAGGTCGAGGGCCTGATCCGGCGGGCCGGACTGCGCTACCCCAACGCCGACCTACGCCGGCTGGACCTGCTCACCGAGCGCGGCCTGGACCAAGGGGAGATCGCCCAGCTCGGAACCTGCTCGTTCATTGACCGTCAGCAGAACGTCGTCTTCCAGGGCTTCACCGGGTCCGGGAAGTCCTATCTGGGATGCGCGCTGGCCAAGCAGGCCTGCCAGCACCGGATCCGGGCCCACTACATCCGGATGCCGGACCTGGCCGAGGCCTGGGCCCTGGCCCGGGACAAGCCCCACGGGCAGCGGACGTTCTTGAAGAAATACGCCGCGTTCACCCTGCTGGTCATCGATGAATGGCTCCTGGACCACCCCGATGAGGGGATGCGCAGCATGCTGCTGGAGCTGCTCGAGCGCCGGTATGGGAACACCTCGACGGTGTTCTGCACCCAGTACGCCCAGAAGGACTGGCACCAGCGACTTGGCTCCGGAGTCCACGCCGACGCCATCATGGACCGGATCGTGCACAACACCCTCTGGATCGAGACCGGTAGCTTCAACATGCGCGAACACACCGCGATGAACGGTCTCTAGAAACCGCCGTTGAGAGCCGGTGGCTCTGACCCCATCGGCCACCGGC
>NZ_JBHLWH010000057.1:0-995 GCF_042433045.1 Citricoccus parietis
TCCTCGAAGTAGGAGGAGTGGTACCGGGCCCCGTCGGGATCGTTCCAGAACTTGATGGGCATCGAGGGCATGGGGGCGGTGACCACGAACTCGCCGACCTGGTTGAACACCCGGTTGCCCTCGGGGTCCCAGGACTCGGCGGCCACGCCGAGGCAGGCTCCCATGAGTTCGCCGCGGTAGGCCGGATCCAGTGGATTGGAGCCGATGAACGCGGTGGCCACGTCCGTGCCGCCGGAATCGGAGCCGACCCGCAGGTCCTGGCCCACGGCACGGTAGATCCAGTCCCAGGTGGAATCCGGCAGCGGCGAACCCGTCACCATCATGGCCTTCAGCCGGGACAGGTCGTACCGGGTGTTCGGGACCACCCCGGACTTCTCGATCATGGTCAGCACGGCTGCCCCGGTGCCGAAGAACGTGGCCTGGTGACGGGAGATGAGCTCGAAGTGCCGGGCCGGGCCGTCGTGGGTGGGGGAGCCGTCGTAGGTGACGATGGAGGTGCCCACGATCATGGTGTCCACCACCATGTTCCAGACCACCCAGGTGGTGGACACGGCGAAGTACGCCCGGTGGTCCGGCCCCAAGTCGTAGTGCAGCCCGTTGGCCTTGAGGACCTCCACGAGCACCCCGCCGTGGGAGTGCACGATCCCTTTGGGCTTGCCCGTGGTCCCGGAGGAGTACAGCACCCACAACGGGTGACTGAAGTCGACCTGTTCGTAGTCCGGCTCGGCGGTGCGGGTCACGATCTCGGAGAACCGCAGGACATCGTCCGGCAACGGGCCACAGGACCCGGCGGGGAACTGGTCGGCCACGATCACGTGCTCCACGGTCGGCAGGACCTGGCGCAGGTGACCGATGCTGGCGGTCATGTCCCGGATCTTGCCGCCGAACTCGTAACCGTCCACGGTGAACAGGACCTTGGGCTCGATCTGCGCGAAGCGGTCGGCCACGCCCTGGACGCCGTAGTCCGTGTTGACCACGGACCAGACGGCCCCCAC
>NZ_JBHLWH010000058.1:0-853 GCF_042433045.1 Citricoccus parietis
TTCTTTGAGCAGGCGGCGGATCACGATGATGGCGTTGGCCAGGTGCGTCCAGGCCTGTTGGGCTTTCTCGCCGCGATCCAGGACGACCTGAAGGAGCCCGAAGCCGCGGGTGTGCCAGGAGTTGGTGCGCTCGATCATCCAGCGGCGGGTGTGGTTGATCTTGATGTAGGTGCCCTTCGGGGAGATCTTCCAGTGGCACCCCAACTCGGTGAGCAGGTCCCGGGTCACGCTGGAGTCGTATCCGGCATCGAGGTCGACCCGGATCGTCTCGGGTAGGTGGAATCCGAACCGGGACAACCGCTCCAGGCTCGGCCGCAGCAATGGCGAGTCGTGTCGGTTGGCCCCGGTGAGCACGACCCCGATCGGCAGGCCGTGGCCCTCGCAGAGAACGGAGCGTTTCTGCCCGGACTTGCCCCGGTCCGTGGGGTTGGCCCCGGTGTTGTCCCCGCCGCAGGGCGCCTTCACGCAGCACCCGTCCACACTCAGATGCTCCAGGTCCAGGCCGACGAGCCAGTCAAAGGCCTCCAGCACGGCCTGCTCGAGTCCGGCGAACACCCCGGCGGCGGTCCACTCGTCTCTGCGGGTGCGCAGTGTGGTGGCCGAGACCCTGTCGTCTGCGTGCTTGGTGTAGGCCCCGCCGAGCACGAGTCGGGAGACGAGCTTGTCGAAGACGATCCGGTCCGGTACACGTGGCCGATGGCAGCCGAGCGGATGGGAGTCCTCCACCGGTGGCAGGAGCATCTCGAACTGGCACCACAGGGGCTCGATGATTGAGGATGGAAGTGCTGGCACGGGCAAGGGTCCTTCGCCTCGAACGGATAGGTCGCACTTCCATCGAAGCGACAACCCTCCC
>NZ_JBHLWH010000059.1:0-1006 GCF_042433045.1 Citricoccus parietis
TGCTGCGACGCAGCGCAGGCGGCCTCGTGAGTGATGCATGCTGCAGCGCCGCGGAGACCACTGGGGGCGCATCCGAGGAGGCCGAGGCGCACCGGCCGTGGTGGCGAGATGCGGCCATCCTGCTCCCGGTGCTCTCCGGGGTGGCCTTCCTGACCGGGCTGGTCCTGGAGTGGTCCGGGGCCGGCGTCGCGGCCACGGTGGTGTTCTGGGTCGGGCTGCTGCTCGGCGCCTGGACCTTCGTGCCCGGTGCACTGCGCGGGCTGTTCACCCGCGGCCGGCTGGGCATCGGGCTGCTGATGACGATCAGCGCCATCGGCGCGGTGATCCTGGGCTACATCGAAGAGGCCGCCGCCCTGGCGTTTTTGTACTCCATCGCCGAGGCCCTGGAGGACAAGGCCATGGACCGGGCCCGGGCCGGGCTGCGCGCCCTGCTGAGCCTCGTGCCCGAGACCGCCACCATCCGCCAGGGCGCGGCCACGATCGACGTCGAGGCCAAGGACCTGCGGGTTGGGCAGGTGCTCGTGGTCCGGCCCGGGGAACGGGTCGCCACCGACGGGACCGTGCGCACCGGGCGCAGTTCCCTGGACACCTCCGCGATTACCGGGGAGTCCATCCCGGTCGAGGTTGGCCCCGGGGATGCGGTCTCGGCCGGGTCGATCAACACCTCCGGGGCCCTGGAGATTCAGGCCACCGCCGCCGGCACCGACAACTCCCTGACCACCATCGTGCACCTGGTCGAACAGGCCCAGGCCGAGAAAGGCCAACGGGCCCGGCTGGCCGATCGGATCGCGAAGCCCCTGGTGCCGGGGGTGCTGATCCTGGCCGTGCTCGTCGCGGCCCTGGGGTCCCTGTTCGGGGACCCGGAACTGTGGATCACCCGTGCCCTGGTGGTGCTGGTGGCCGCCTCGCCCTGCGCCCTGGCCATCGCCGTGCCGGTCACGGTGGTCTCGGCGATCGGCGCGGCCAGCCGGTTCGGGGTCGTCATCAAGTCCGGGGCGGCCTTCGA
>NZ_JBHLWH010000006.1:0-57061 GCF_042433045.1 Citricoccus parietis
CCGCGACCCAGATCGCCACGACCGCGGCGTGGCGCACCCGCGACGAAGAGCTCGCCACGGCCACCGCCCGTGGTGAAGCGATCCGGCTCGCCAAACGCGTCGCCGTCCTCGACGGCGAGCTCAAGGAGATCACCACGCGGATCACGGACCTGGTCCGGCAGAGCCCCGCCGGTGGCCTGCTCAACCAGCCCGGCATCGGCCCAGTCACCGCCGCCGTCGCGCTGACCGCGTGGTCACACCTGGGCCGCATTCGATCCGAGTCCGCGTTCGCCAGCCTCGCTGGAACCAGCCCCATCCCCGCGTCATCGGGCAACACCGTCCGGCACCGGATCAACCGGGGTGGCGACCGGCGCCTCAACCGAGCACTCCACATGGCCGTCGTCACCCGCATGCGAATGGACCCGCGAACCCGCGCCTACGTCGAGCGCCGTACCGCCGAAGGGCGCACCCTCCGGGAGATCCGTCGCTGCCTCAAGCGCTACCTCGCCCGCGACATCTACCGCCGCCTCAACACCGCCGCTCAGAATGAGCTCACCGGGGCTTGACAGACATAGGAGATTCAACGGTGAGGAGGGCGCCATCCGGACCGACTACTCCCCGTCCGAGGATGACAATGTCACTGTGCAGGGCGTGTCCGGCTCCGCCGGCGCGCTGGGCTTCCTGGGCCTGTCCTACGCCATGGAGAACCCCGACACGCTGAAGCTGATCGACGTGGACGGCGGCGAGGGTTGCATCACACCGTCGGAGGAGACCGTCCAGGACGAGTCCTACCAGCCGCTGGGCCGCCCGCTATTCATCTACGTGGCCAACGCCTCCTACCAGGACAAGTCGCAGGTCCAGGACTTCGTGGACTTCTACGTGGAGAACTCCACGGAGATCGCCGAGGCCGCCCAGTTCATCGGACTGACCGAGGAGCAGACGCAGACGGCCCAGGACCAGCTCGCCGAGCTGAACTGATCGCCCGAAGGATCGTACGCATCGTGAGTATCACCACAACCCGGGGGACGGCAGCAGCAGCTCTGTCGTCCCCCACGGGGTCCCGTCATTTCAAGGCCAAGTCCCGCCCGGGGGAACGCGTCATCATCTGGGCCCTGCGGTTCGCGGCACTGCTGACGGTCGCCACCACCGTCGGCATCGTGGTCTCCCTGGTCGTTCCCGCGGTGGAGTTCTTTACCGAGATCAACGTCGGGGACTTCCTGTTCGGGGACCGATGGGCTCCACGATTCGCCGAGGCGTCCTTCGGCGTCCTGCCGCTGATCACAGCAACGGCATGGACCACGGGCATTTCACTGCTCGTGGCAGTTCCCCTGGGATTGGGGGCGGCTATCTACCTGTCCGAGTACGCCCGGCCACGGGTGCGCAAGGTACTCAAGCCCGTGCTCGAGGTGCTGGCGGGCATCCCGACGGTGGTATACGGATTGTTCGCTCTGACCTTCGTGCAGTCGGTGGTCTTCAAGCAGTGGCTCGAACTGCCGACCGGGGCCTTCAGCGTGCTCGCGGCCGGCCTGGTCATGGGCGTGATGATCGTCCCGACCATCGCCTCGATCTCCGAAGACGCCCTCTCGGCCGTGCCGATGTCCCTGCGGCAAGGCTCGGCGGCGCTGGGCGCCAACCGCATGCAGACCTCGCTGAAGATCGTCGTGCCGGCAGCGGTGTCCGGAATCGTCGCGGCCGTCGTGCTCGGAGTGTCACGGGCGATCGGCGAGACGATGATCGTGGCCATGGCCGCCGGCCAGCAGGCCCGGATGGTTGCTGGTCCGCTGGAGCAGGGCCAGACAATGACCGGTTTCATGGCCAGTGCCGCCCTGGGCGACTCCCGGGTCGGATCACTGGAGTACAACACGCTCTTCGCGGTGGGGCTTCTGCTGTTCGCCCTGACCCTGGTGGTCAACATGATCAGCATCCAGATCGTCCGCCGCCTCAGGAAGGCCTACTGATGAGCAGTACTGCACACCGGACCTCCCCGGCCCCGAAGACCTCCCGCGGACTGAAGCAGACCGGCTTCTTCCAGGGTGAGCGCTCCCCAGCCGCACTGGTAGTGCTGTTCGCCCTGTGGGCCTGTCTGGCCTTCGCCGTACTGTTCCTGCTGGTGCTGCTGGTCACGACATTCCTGGACGGACGCGAGATGTTCTCCTGGCACCTGATCACGGACTATGCCTCCTCCGACCCGGAGCAGGCCGGGGCCCGCGCGGCGATCCTGGGCTCGGTCTGGGTCATCGCCACCACGGCGGTGATGACGATTCCCATCGGAGTAGCCGCAGCCGTCTACATGGAGGAGTTCGCCGACCACAACAAGTGGTGGAACCGGGCCATCGAGGTCAACGTCCAGAACCTGGCGGCGGTCCCGTCAATCATCTACGGCCTGGTGACCCTCGGGGTGCTCACCGCACTGAACATCGTCCAGCGCAACATCGTCATTGCCGGGGCCATCGCGCTGAGCCTGTTAATCCTGCCGGTCGTCATCGTCGCCACCCGCGAGGCCATCCGAAGCGTGCCGAACGAGATCCGTCAGGGATCCCTGGCCTTGGGGGCCACGCAGTGGCAGACCACCTGGCGGCAGGTGCTGCCCTCCTCGGTGCCCGGCATCGCCACCGGCTCCATCCTGGCCCTGTCGCGGGCGATGGGCGAGGCTGCACCGCTGCTGGTCCTCGGAGCGCTGGTCTTCGTCACGTTCGACCCCACGAGCATCTTCGACCAGTTCTCCACGATGCCGATCCAGACCTTCAACTGGGCCTCCCGCCCCCAGGAGGAGTTCCATCAACTGGCGTCGGCCACCAGCATCCTGCTGCTGGTCCTGCTGCTGGCGATGAACGCCGTGGCCATCACGATCCGAAACATCTACGAGAAGCGTTGGTGACATGAACAACACAATGCCCGCAGCCCCCGCCACCGACGACGTGGCCGCCCATCTCGGTGAGTCGTCACCGGGCACCCACCTGGAGCGGCCCGACAACCCGATCATGGCCTGCGAGGATGTCGACATCTTCTACGGCGATTTCAAGGCCGTCTCGAACGTGTCGCTTCAGTTCGGCTTCAATGAAATCACCGCCCTGATCGGGCCCTCCGGGTGTGGCAAGTCCACGGTCCTTCGCTCGCTCAACCGGATGAACGACCTCATTGAGGGGGCCCGGGTCGAGGGGACCATCACTTTCCGGGGCGAGGAGATCTACGGCAAGAAGGTCGACCCCATCGAGGTCCGGCGCCGGATCGGGATGGTGTTCCAGAAGGCCAACCCTTTCCCGAAGTCGATCTACGACAACGTCGCCTACGGCCCCCGGGTCTCCGGCATGAAGGTCGAGAGCATGGACGAGCTGGTGGAGAGTTCCCTGAGGGCAGCCGCCCTGTGGGACGAGGTCAAGGACAAGCTCAAAGACTCCGGGCTGGGCCTGTCCGGGGGCCAGCAGCAGCGCCTGTGCATTGCCCGGACCATCGCCGTGCGTCCGGATGTGATCCTGATGGATGAGCCCTGTTCGTCGCTGGATCCGATCGCCACGTTGCGCATTGAGGATCTAATGCACGAGCTCAAGCAGGATTTCTCCATCGTCATCGTGACTCACAACATGCAGCAGGCGGCCCGGGTCGCGGATCGGACCGCGTTCTTCACGGCGCTTTCGGCCGAGGGCTCCGGTGACCGGACCGGCGTGCTTGTCGAGTACGCCCCGACGCGGAAGATCTTCGACGACCCGGCCGACCAGCGGACGGAGGACTACGTCTCTGGGCGCTTCGGATGACCACCGCAGTGCACCCGCACCGCACCGCTGGCGCCCATCGCCCAGATCTGGTCATGGCGCTGTCCGGGATCCTCCGCGTCCTGGTCGTCGGCAACCCGGACCAGGTCCTGGAAGGCACCGACGACGAGCACCTCGCCGCCGGGCTGGAGGTGTTCACCGCAGCCGACGGGTCAGCCGGGCTGCTGATGGCTGGAGAGCTCAAACCGGACCTTGTCGTGGCCCATGCCGAGCTGGGCGGCGTCGACGTCGTGGCCTTCGTGTCGGCGGTGCGGCGCTGGTCCTTGGTTCCCGTCCTGGTCACCATTCCAGCGCAGACCGGGTCCGTGGACACGGCCTTCCGAGTGCTGGAGGCCGGCGCCAATGGCCTGTGCCACGGAATCTTGGATGCCCGCCGTCTGGTCGAGGTGGCCGGCCGGACCCTACCCCGACGGCCGGGACGGTCACGCCGGCTGATCCTGGGTCCCTTGGTCCTGGACTGCGGGTCCATGGTGCTCAGCGGCGAGCAAGGCCAAACCCAGCTGAGCGTCAAGGAATATCTGGTGCTGGTGGAGCTGATGTCCGCCAGTCCGCAGATCCGCACCGCCGCCGAGCTCGTCGAAGCCGGCGGCTTCCCCCAACGCCAGCAGTCCAAGGCCCTGCCGGTCACCATCGGCAGGCTACGCCGGAAGCTCGGCGCCGTGGAAGTCGACGGAGGGCGCTATCTGACTACTATCCGCAGGGTGGGTTACCGGATGGGATTGCCGGATTCCCGGCCGACCAATCAAGGCTGATGGTGCTCCGACCTGCTGGGGGACAGTGACCGCCACAGGTCCTCCACCCGGTGCTGGATCTCATCGCGCATTACTCGTTGGGCCTGAAGATCATGGGTCGGGGGGACTTCGATCGCCCAGTCCAGGTAGATCCTGCCCGGATAGACTGGGCAGGCGTCCCCGCAGCCCATCGTGATGACCACATCAGAGGCCTGGACAATCTCATCGGTGAGCGGCTTGGGGAATTCCCCCAGTAGGGAGCAGCCGATCTCGTCCAGCACCTCCACCACCTCTGGAGCGATATCGGTGGCCGGCGCGGATCCGGCCGAGCGCACATGGACTTGGTCGCCGCCGATGAACTTCAGGATGCTGGCCGCGATCTGGGACCGATGGCTGTTGGCCACACAGACGAACAAGACCTGCGGGACCGGGCGCATCTCGATGCCCCGCGCCAGTGCCAGGGCGTGCAGCCGTTCTGTCGCGAACCGGCTGGTCAAGGACGCCAGATAGCGCTGGACCCGGCTGCGGGAACGCAGCAGAAAGTACGTCTCACGCACGTAGCGATGCACGGTCTCGGCGGAGAACGTCGCGGAGAACCGGTGCGCGAGCTGGTCGGCGATCCGGTGGATGACCGGCGGAACCTCCTGTCCCGGCGGCGGTGTCGGGCCGGGGACGGGGTGAGGCCCCAATGGCCGGTCATCGGAGCCGACCCCTGATTGCACCCCGGGAGCATCAGTTGGAAGCGGACCCGGGCCCGGGCGCTTGTCCAACAGCGAGCTGAACCTGATCCAGGCATCTGCCGTCGGGGACACCCGGGGATCGCCGGCACGATCACCGCGTTGCCAGTGCACGAGCCCGGCCTGCGCGAGAGCATCCAAGGCTTCATCGACGGCTTCCGGGGCTATTCCCAGTGTTTCCGCGATCCCAGCGGCCGAGGCCGAGTAGTCAGGCAGAGAGGTCAACAGGCTCAGGACAGACAATCGTTCCGGGTGGGCCAGCACCAGGACCTGACGGGCCCGGTCGAGGGCCTCGGTTGGGTCCATGGCCTTCTGAGGCAGGCTGGCTTCTTCCACTGGACTACCGCAGCAGGTCGGAGATGGACCCGGCGTGTTCGGCAGCGATGGAATACCAGGTTTGCCGCCCGGTTTGGGACTTGCACACGATTCCTTCGTCCAACAAGATCCGCAGGTGGTGGCTAATAGTCGGCTGTCTGAACGTCAGCGCGTCCGTGAGTTCCTTGACCGTCGTCCCCTCCGGGCCGGCACCGTTCATCAGGGCCAGCAGCTGAATCCGCGTTGGATCCGCCAGGGCACGCAGCATCCTCGCCAGGTTCTCCGCTGTACTCCGATCGGGGGCCAGATGCCCGTGGCTCGTGGGAGCGGGCGCGTCGAACTCGGGCATCGGGGAACTCATAGACACCAGTTTATGGGATCTGGGGGCCGCAGGATTTCCGGCCACGTCCGGGCCAAAGCATCCTGGCGCATATCAGATGGCGGACGCGGCATGTCGGGCCGCAGCAGTGGCAGTCTCGCGGGCAGGGGCGCCAACGCCGATCAGGGTGGCCGAGGCCGGACCGCACCAGTCCCCGTAGCCGAGGAAGAACAGTCCCGCCCGGTCGCGGGATCGGGTCGGCAGATCACCCGCGGTCACTGGGGCTGCCCCATTCATGTCCAGCCCCAGTGGCCGAACGTGGCCCAGATCGGGGCGGAAGCCGGTGCACCAGATCACCGCATCGGTCTCCTGCTGGCGCCCGTCAGCCCATTGAACGCCAGTGGGTGTGAAGCCAGAGAACATCGGCTGGGCCTCCAGGTGGCCGGCGTCGCGGGCCTGCCGTACTGGGGGGATCGCGACGATGTCGCCCAGCGATCCGACCCCACCGCCAGTAAAATCCCCTCGCTCTAGGGCGTGGACATGGCCGGTGGCGAGCTGGAACAGGGCCCGGCCGTCGACCTCGTCGGGCAGGTAGCGCGGGGGTCGGCGGGTCACCCAAGTGACCGAGGCGGCGGCCGGCAGCAGATCGGCGGCGATCTGCGCGCCCGAGTTGCCTCCGCCGACCACCACGACCCGATGTCCGGTGAACGACTTGCGGCTCCGGTAGCCGGTGGTGTGCAGTTGAGACCCGGTGAACTTCTCCGCCCCGGGCATTGTTGGCACGAAGGGGCGGCGCCAGGAGCCAGTGGCGTTGACGACGACGCGGCTGATCCAGGCTCCCTGGTCAGTCAGAGTGCGATACCGGCCGTCGGGCAGGTCTTCGACAGCCACAACGGTCACGGGACGGTGGACCGGCAGGGCATACCGTTCCTCATAGGTTCGCAGGTAGGACACCACATGGCCGGCCGAGGGGTTGCCCGGACTGGCCCAGGCCGGCATGCGGTAACCGGGCAAAGAGCTGTAGGCGGCCGGGGAGAAAAGTTCCAGGGTGTCCCAGTAATGCTGCCAGGCCCCACCGGGTTGCTCATTGGCGTCAAGGATCGCGAAACTGGGAGCTGGCCCGCCGCGCCCACGGGCGGCATCCCGGGACAAACGGTGCAAATAAAACCCGACAGCCAGTCCGGCCTGACCTCCGCCGATGACTAAGACATCGACAGCGCGAGTCTCCACCGTTTCCCTGTCGGTGTGGCGTGCGATCAGCCCAGCTCCAGCATCCGCCGCAACCCCGCGAAGGCCTCCGGCACCACACTGTAATGGGCCCACTTGCCGCGTTGCTCTCGGGTGAGCAAGCCGGCGTCGACCAGTTTCTTCATGTGGTGACTGACGGTGGGCTGACTGATCCCCAGCTCGTCAGTGAGGTCACACGCGCACACCGCCCCGCAGCCCTGGGCGGCGATGTGGGACAACAGGCGCAGTCGCATGGGGTCGGCCAGGGCCTTGAGCATGCCGGCGGCCCGCTGGGCCTCATCGGCACCGATCGGTCCGTTCGTCAGGGAGCAGCACTCCTGGGCGACCAGGACCGGTCTGCGGCGATCGGTGTAGGTCGGGGCGGAGAAGGCAACTGTGGAAACCATCACCCCATCTTACATTGACGTATGTCAATATGACCAGTAGTGTTCCCATCGATGGTTATCGATACGAGAGATGGGCCTGCATGAGCACCACCACCGCCCCTGCCCCGCACCAACCGGTGATGAAGGAGATGTCCTTCCTCGACCGTTGGCTGCCGGCCTGGATTCTGCTGGCCATGGTGGCCGGCCTGGCCCTGGGCCGCTTCATCCCCGGTCTGAACACTGCGCTGGAGGCGGTGAAGATCGGCGAGGTGTCCCTGCCGATCGCCATTGGTCTGCTGGTGATGATGTACCCCGTCCTCGCCAAGGTCCGCTATAACGAGACCCGACGCATCGCTGGGGACAAGCGGCTCATGATCACCTCGCTGGTGTTGAACTGGGTCGTCGGTCCGGCCCTGATGTTCGCTCTGGCCTGGATGCTCCTGCCGGACCTGCCCGAGTACCGCACCGGCCTGATCATCGTCGGCCTGGCGCGCTGCATCGCCATGGTCTTCATCTGGAACGACTTGGCCTGCGGGGACCGCGAGGCCGCCGCCGTCCTGGTGGCCATCAACTCCGTCTTCCAGGTCTTCGCCTTCGGCGCCCTGGGCTGGTTCTACCTCCAGGTCCTCCCGTCCTGGCTGGGCCTGCCGACCACCTCGGCCGATTTCTCCGTCTGGTCCATCGTCCTCAGCGTGCTGGTATTCCTGGGCATTCCTCTGTTTGCCGGCTTCCTGACGCGCTACTTCGGTGAGAAGGCCAAGGGACGCACTTGGTACGAGGAGACGTTCCTGCCGCGTATCGGCCCCTGGGCCCTGTACGGGCTGTTGTTCACCATCGTGCTGCTGTTCGCCCTGCAGGGTGAGGCCATCACCACCAACCCGTGGGACGTCGCTCGGATCGCCCTGCCGTTGCTGGCCTACTTCGTGTTGATGTTCGGCATCGCCCTGCTCGCTTCCAAGGCCGTGGGACTGAACTACGCCAAGTCCACGACCGTGGCCTTCACCGCGGCCGGCAACAACTTCGAGCTGGCCATCGCCGTGGCCATCGGCACCTTCGGCGTCACCTCCGGTCAGGCCCTGGCCGGCGTCGTCGGCCCCCTGATCGAGGTCCCCGTCCTCGTCGGCCTCGTCTACGTGTCCCTGTGGGCCGGCCGCAAGCTTTTCCCCGGAGACCCCACCGTCCCCGCTCGCGCTGAGACCGCCTCCGCGAACCACGCCTGAACCGTCGACCGACAGGAGACCCGTAGAGATGACCACCGAGCCACCATCCTCATCCCGCCCCTCCGTGCTGTTCATCTGCGCCAAGAACGGCGGCAAGTCCCAGATGGCTGCGGCCCTGATGGAACACCGGGCCGCCGGAGCTGTCGAGGTCCACTCCGCCGGCACCAAGCCGGGCGAGACGATCAACGCGCTCTCGGCCGAGGTCATCGCCGAGTCCGGCGCCGACATGTCCGCAGGGCACCCCAAGCCCATCGACCCGGGCCTGCTGGCCCGCGTGGACCGGGTGGTTGTCCTCGGCGGCGAGGCCAACGTCGAGCCGGTCGACGGCATGGCCGGCGATATCGAGACCTGGCACACCGACGAGCCCTTTGCCCGTGGCATCGAGGGAGCCGAGCGCATGCGCCTGGTTCGCGACGACATCGACGCCCGGGTCAAGGCACTGCTGGCCGAGCTCACCGACTCCACCACCTCCTGATACTCCGACGCCCGCACTCGCCGACAGATTTGGATCGCCCGATGACCGCAGAGACCACCACTGAAACCACCGAGGAAGCCACAGATCGACCGTCGGTGCTGTTCGTCTGCGTGCACAACGCCGGCCGCTCCCAGATGGCCGCTGCCTACCTGTCCCACCTGGCCGAGAGCCGGATCGAGGTCCGCTCCGCGGGATCCGCCCCGGCCGAGTCGGTCAATCCGGCGGCCGTGGAGGCGATGGCCGAAGAGGGCATCGACATCAGCGCGAACCAACCTAAGGTGCTGTCCGATCAGGCCGTGAAGGACTCCGACGTGGTCATCACCATGGGTTGCGGAGACGCCTGCCCGTTCTTCCCCGGCAAGCGCTACGAGGACTGGAAGCTCGAAGACCCGGCCGGCCAGGGCATCGAAGGCGTCCGCCCCATCCGCGACGACATCAAGGTCCGCATCCAACAGCTCATCACCGAGCTGCTGCCCGCCGGGTCAACGACGAACTGAAGGTGAGCCTCCCCATGGACAACACGATCACCGACACCACCATCTCCGACGCTGCCACCGACCAACTGATCATCATTGGTTCGGGCCCCGCCGGCTACACCGCGGCGATCTACGCCGCCCGGGCCGGACTGGCCCCGCGGGTCATAGCCGGCTCCGTCACTCACGGCGGGGCGCTGATGAACACCACCGAGGTGGAGAACTTCCCCGGTTTCCCCGGCGGCATTCAAGGTCCCGAGTTGATGGCCGGACTGGCCGAACAGGCCACCCGGTTCGGCGCGATCATCGAGTATGACGACGCCGCTACCGTGCAGCTCAAGGACCATCTCAAAGAGGTCACCACCCTGGCCGGGAAAACATACCAGGCCCCTGCGGTGATCATGGCTACCGGCTCCGCCTACAAAGAACTCGGCCTGCCCGAGGAGAAGCAACTCAGCGGGCACGGGGTGTCCTGGTGCGCCACCTGTGACGGATTCTTCTTCCGAGACCAGGACATCATCGTGGTCGGCGGCGGGGACTCGGCCATGGAAGAGGCCCTCTTCCTGACCCGCTTCGCGCGCACCGTGACCATCGTGGTCCGCAGGGACGCCTTGCGGGCCTCGAAGATCATGGCCGCCCGAGCCAAGGATAACGAGAAGATCCGCTTCGCCTACAACAGTCGAATCGCCGCCATTCACGGCCAGGACAAGGTCACCGGTATGACCCTGACCGACACCATCACCGGGGACACTCGCGAACTATCCGCGTCCGGGGTGTTCGTGGCGATCGGGCATCTGCCCCGCACCGAACTGGTCACCGGCCAGCTCGACCTGGACGACGAGGGATACATCCTCGTGGACGCCCACACCACCGCCACCAACCTGCCCGGGGTCTTCGCCTGCGGCGACGCCGTGGACCACCGCTACCGCCAGGCCATCACCGCCGCCGGTACCGGGTGCTCTGCCGCCCTGGACGCCGAACGCTACCTAGCCGCCCTGCACGACGCCGACAGCATTGCCGCTGCACTGATCGAGGAGCCGACCCATGTCTGACACCACCACTACCAAGGCCACCACCGGAGCCGACGGTACGACGGTTCTGCCGGTCGTCGTCATCGGCGCCGGACCCGTCGGGCTGGCCGCCGCCGCCCACCTTTTGGAGCGCGGTCTGACTCCGCTGCTGCTGGAAGCCGGTGCTGAGGTCGGCGCCTCCATCCGCGACTGGGGCCACACCCACCTGTTCTCGCCCTGGCAGTACAACATCGACGCCGCCGCCGAACGCCTGCTGCTCGCCGCCGGCTGGACCGCCCCGAACCTGCAGGGCCTGCCCACCGGAACCCAACTGGTCACTCAGTATCTAGAACCCCTGGCCACCACCACGACGCTGGCCACCTACGTGCGCACCGATTCCCGCGTCATCGCGGTGACCCGGTCCGGGATGGACAAGACCCGCACCACCGGACGGGCCGAAACCCCGTTCCTGGTCCGGACCCAACACAGCGACGGGACCATGGAAGACATCCAGGCTTCCGCGGTAATCGATGCCGCAGGTACCTGGTCTACCCCGAACCCCTTGGGCCAGTCCGGATTGCCCGCCCCCGGCGAGGTCGAGGCGGTAGCGTCCGGGCGCATCACTGTCGCGTTGCCGGACGTCACCGGCCGGGATCGGCAGACGTTCGCCGGCCGGCATGTGCTCGTGGTCGGGGCCGGGCACTCGGCAGCCAACACCCTGCTCGAGCTCGGTTCCCTGGCCGAGGATGCCCCGGACACCCGGATCTCGTGGGCCGTGCGCTCGGCCGATGTCTCCAGCGTCTACGGGGGCGAGGACCGCGACGAGCTGACCGCCCGCGGCGCGCTGGGCACCCGACTGCGCCACCTCGTCGAGTCCGGCACGATCCAGGTGCACACTTCCTTCACCATTACCGGCTTCAGCGCCGCAGCAGATCATGTGGACGTGCTCGCCTCAACCCCGGCAGGCGACCAGACCCTGGCCGTAGATGTGGTGGTGCCGGCCACCGGCTTCCGCCCGGACCTGTCCATCCTGTCCGAGCTCCGCCTCGAGTTGGACCCGGCCGTAGACGCACCCCGCCAACTCGGGCCCCTGATCGATCCGGAGTTCCACTCCTGCGGCTCCGTGGCCCCTCACGGGGAAAAGATGCTAGCCCACCCGGAACCCGGGTTCTACATCGTGGGCATGAAGAGCTACGGGCGGGCCCCGACCTTCCTGATGGCCACCGGCTATGAGCAGGTACGTTCCATCGCTGCCTCCCTGGCTGGGGACCAGGCTGCTGCGGACAACGTCGAACTACACCTGCCCGAGACGGGGGTCTGCTCTACCGACCTCGGCGGGTCCTGCGACGCACCGGCCCCCGCAGCACAGGAGACGGACCAGGGTTGTTGCGCCCCGGCCCCCGCTCAAGTGGCCGAAGATGGGTGCTGCGGAGCGCCTCAGCCAGTCACCATCGGAGCCGGCCCCTCCACGACCCGAGATTCCGGCTGCTGCTAAGCGCAGCCGGCCGCCAGCCCACCACTGCGTGAAGGAGTCCTCATGACCGAGCCCGCCGAGACCAGGGATACCCACGTCCTGCAACGATCCGCCGAGCACCTGGCTGAAAGGTACACCGGGATGTTCTCCCCGGAGACCGTTGAACGCTACGTCTTCGAGTCCTACACCACGCTGTCCCGCACAGCGAAGGTGCGCACGTATCTGGCCTCCACCGCCACGCATTTCGCGGACAGTCGTCTCCGGGCCTTGGCCCAGGCTGAAGGCAAGATCGATTCCCCGGTCCCGCAGGTGCTCTTCGTCTGTGTGCACAACATCGGCCGCTCCCAGATCGCCGCGGCCCTGCTGGCTCACCATGCCGGAGACCAGGTCGAGGTCCGCTCCGCCGGTTCCCTGCCCCAGTCCGAAGTCCACCCCCTCGTCGTGGAGGTCCTGGCCGAGCGCGGGATCGATCTGTCCGGGGCCTACCCCAAGCCCCTGACCGACGACGTCGTGCGGGCCGCGGACTACGTCATCACCATGGGTTGCGGGGACGCCTGCCCGGTCTACCCCGGCAAGCGCTACCTGGACTGGGAGATCCCCGACCCTGCCGTCGAGACCCTTGACGGGGTCCGAGCCATCGTCGAGAACATTGACACCCACGTCAAAGAGCTCTGGGCACAGATCACGGCCTGACTGCCGCCTCTCCTGCTAGGCGAGCAGACCAGTCAGTCCGACGTCAACCAAGGCCCTCGGAGATAGGTACCTCTGTTCTGCTAATACCCAACGGCCAAACTCCTTCGTCGAGAGGGGATGCCCGCTGTGGACACTGTCCCTGCACCAGAGTGCCTTCGTGGTTCTCCCTCCGGCGAAAGACCGTTCCCGATACCCCTTGCGCCTCGACCCCTACCCGCTTTGAAAGGCTTCACCATGAGCCCCGGCCCGTCCGACGCCGTCCAGGACAGCGCCTCCAAGACCTCGCTTCCCGGGGTTTTCACCGCAGTTGAAGGCTCCGAAGCGCAGTCTTTGCGCAGCACCGCCCAGCTGGTCTGAGCATGGCCATCACGCAGAGATTCACGACCAAGCGCGGCTACGTCGTCGCTGGACTGGGCCTCGGCCAGATCCTCTCGTGGGGTTCGACGTTTTACCTGCTGGCGGTTCTTGCAGCTCCCATCGCCGCGGATACCGGGTGGCCGATTTCCCTAGTGGTGGCGGGCGTCTCGGTGGGTCTAGTTATCGCTGGTCTCGGCTCGCCACGCGTCGGCGCCTTGGTGGCCGGCAACCACGGTCGTGCCGTCCTGGTTGCCAGCGCCCTGCTGCTCGCCTTGGGCCTGACCGTCCTTGGTCTGGGTCCCAATCAGTGGTGGCACCTCGGCGCTTGGCTGATCCTCGGGTTGGGCATGAGCGGCGGACTCTACACCGGAGCGTTCGCAGTTCTGGGACATACTTATGGTCCTTCCGCCCGCTCGGCCATCACCCTCCTGACGCTTTTCGGAGGGTTCGCCAGCACCATCTGCTGGCCGCTGAGTACCTTGCTGGTCAACGAAGTCGGATGGAGGGGGACGGCCCTCATCTACGCAGGGGCGCACCTGCTGGTCACCGCACCCCTGTACGCGCTCACCATTCCTCGACAACCACGTGCGTCAACGCCCAGCGCTGGACCAGCCCGCCCGAACAATGAGAGCCCCCGGTCAGCGGGGCCTCGCTGGCCGTTGATTGTCCTGGTTGCGTGCATCTCCACATTGGGCATGTCCATTGCCGCGTTGATGTCGGTCCACATGTTCACCTTGCTAGCAGGCATCGGCATCGCCGGCACAGCAGCCGTCGTGCTGGCCGCCACCATCGGCCCCTCGCAAGTCGGTGCCAGGTTCATCGAACTGGTCATCGGGCGCAAACACCACCCGTTGTGGACCTTACTGGCCGCGACCCTCGCCACGGCCATGGCAATCAGCTTCCTCGGCACCGGGATCCTGGCACCCACGATCCTCGTCATCATCTACGGGGTGGGCATCGGACTGAGTTCCATCGCCAACGGAACCGTGCCGCTGGCGCTCTTTGGACAAGACCACTACGCCCGGATCATGGGCCGCACCGCCTTGCCATCGCTCCTTGCCCAGGCAGCGGCCCCCCTCATCGGTTCGGTGCTCATCCAACACCTCGGGCACAAAAATACCCTGATGGCACTGGGCCTTTTCGCATCCCTGGCCTTCGTGCTGGCCATGTGGCTGATGGTTCTTCACCGCAACCAGCGAAAGACCGCAGGCACAGCGGCAGAACCCACGGAATCCAACCTCAGCGCTTTCCCTTCCTAGGCCGGATGCAATAGGGCCTTCAGCTGATGGGTTCGGTCACTTGGGGCCGTTGTCGCCGGCGGCGGACCGGTCCTTGGGGGAGGGGACGTTGAGTGCAGCAAGCTGGTCCGGGGTGCCACGGGCGATGTGTTCAGCGGTGCGACCCGCAACTCCCTCGTCGTGCTCCCACTCGTCCTCGCCCTACCTGCCGCGTACGACCTCGCCCCACTCGTCGTCGTCACCCAGACACTCGTCGAGCTCATCATCATGGTTCTCTTCGTGCGGCTTATCCCGCGCCTGATCCCCGCCCGCGGCCCGGAACGCTCGGACGCCTAACCCCGCTGGGCACTGGTCACCCCCGACAAGCGTCAGCACATTTGCGACGACGCTGTTGCATCAGCCGATTAATGCTCAGACCTCGGGCCATCACATACCGTCCACACATGAGCCCCAGTCTGCCGCACCCGACCTCCTGGGCCGAAGGCACATAGGCTGAACGGATGAACATCACCACCGTCATCGAGACCATCCCCGACGATGACACGGGTCGTGGAGATCGGAAGGCCGATGAGTTGACGGCTGAGGGCGAGTCCTACGAGGCGGCGGTTGCCGCGCTGCGTGAGCGAGTGCCCGCCGGCTGGCGCATCATGAATCTGCGCCGCAGCGAGTACTGAGCCGAATGCCCCTCACCACTGGTCCCGGTGTCTGCGGGTGTCCTTCACAGGCGGACAGTGACGAGCTCGTCCCAGTGAGTGGTGGCCCGAGGGGAGAGCATGGCGCGGCGCATCTGCCAGGACGGTGGTGTTCCGAGGCCCCCATATCCCAGGCCAATACTCCCGACCCCGAAGCGGGCCACCACAGCATCTAGGGTGGGGCCGAGCTGCCGGCCCTCACCAGGCGGGCCGAGGCCGGGGAGGGTCTCGGCCTGGCCGGCCGGGCGTAGATCGGTGAGTACGACGCCGGCCCGCACGTACCGGGTGCCCGGACGGATCAACTCGGCTAGCCCTAGGGATCCGCGTGCGATCGTCAGCGGCTCTGCCGTGGGTACGGGCAGCACGGCACTGACCTGGGGTGAGTGGGGTTCCTGGTCTGTGGCGAACGGGGAGGTGGAGGCCCAAGCCGTGAGCACGCGGGCCTGCTGGCCGGCACTGCGGAGGCGGGAGGCGAGTTGCTGGGCGTAGATGGACAGGACTTGGCGCATGGCCGGGGTGGTGGTGACCGGCTCCGAGAAAGATCGGGAGTAGATGAGCTGATCTTTGTACTGGCGGGGTTCTTCTTCCAGGGGGATGCAGGGTGTGCCGCGCAGTTCGCGCACGGTGCGCTCCAGGACCACCGAGAACCGCCGACGCATCTGCCCGGGGTCTTGGGCGGCGAGGTCGGCGGCGGTATGGATATTCAGATTCGCCAGGCGGCGGCCGAGACGTCCGGCCACGCCCCACAAGTCGGTGACGGGGATGCTGGCCAGAATGGCGTCCCGTTGGGTGGGGGAGTAGCCCCCGAAGTGGCACACACCGACTTCGGCTAGCGGGGCGGAGCGCTTCACCCCGAGCAGGGCGACCTTCGCTAGGGTTTTGGTGGGGGCGATGCCCACGCGCACGGGGATCCCGGTGCAGCGGGCCACGTCCTCGCGGATACGCCGGCCGAGCTGCACCAGCTCCTCGACGGTGCCCCGCAGGCCGATGAACGACTCATCAATGCTGTAGACCTCTTGCCAGGCCGCGTGCCGGCCGATGACCTCCATGACCCTCGCCGAGAGGCTGCCGTACAGCTCATAGTTGGAGGACCGCGCCACGATCCCCTGCGCCGCGGCGACGGGCTCGAGCTTGAACCAGGGCATGCCCATGGGGATCCCCAGCGCTTTGGCCTCCTGGGACATGGCCACCACGCAGCCATCGTTGTTGGACAGCACCACCACCGGACGATTCTCCAGGCTCGGGTCGAAGACCCGCTCGCACGAGGCGTAGAAACTGGCGCAGTCCACCAGGGCGATCATGGCCTCACGAGGCGCGGGAGACATGATGCAGTGCCACCGTGACCACACCCCAGACCCGCAGATCCGAGAGTGAGGGAACGGCGATGTCGGGATACGCCGGGTTCTCCGAGGAGAGCACCACGCGGCCGTCGGCGTGGATGCTGAGTCGTTTCACGGTCAGTTCGCCATCGAGCACGGCGATCACCACGTGGCCGTGCTGGGGTCGAATCGAGCGATCGACCACCAGTTCGTCGCCGTCCCAGATCCCGGCACCGGTCATGGAGTGTCCCCGCGCCCGCACCAGGTACGTCGAGGCCCGGTTGGGCATCAGGTGCTCGCTCAGGTCGATCTCGGCGGTGGTGTAGTCCTGGGACGGCGAGGGGAAGCCGGCCATGACCACGCCGTCCTCGACGCGCGTTCGGAGCTGGTCGTCTAGCCCATCGGCCAGGGCCCGGACCTCAGTTGCCAGCAACTCTCCACCCCAATGAATCGAAACTATGTTCGATTGGTAATCGTACACGTGGTAACTGGAGGCCGCTGCCAGAATCTGCTCTCGCCGGCCGCGGTTGGGGCGCTGGTTGGACGGGTGAGGCGACAGGCCTACGAGCCGGCCTTGATGTGGGGCCCAGCGGTTGGCAACGTCCGCAACAATGGCCCGGAAATTGCTGCTGCCCTAGGCGGGTTTGCCCGCCTTGTCCTCAACTGTTGTGGAGGCCCTAACCCCACCCTGTCTTCTGCACTCAGTGCCGTCTCACGTCGTGATCCGCGGTCTTGCAAGTAGGCCGCGCGGCTACTATTGTTTGAAGTGCCCACCGTTACGACGGACAGGGAAGAAGGCCTTAGAACCCCAGCCGGACGACTGGATCTAGGGCCTTTCGTTTTGCCCTGTGGGAATCAGGGATTCGGGAGTGCTCTGCTTGAGGTAGATCGTCTGCTCCAGCGCCTCAAGATATTGGTGCTCCCCTATGTGGGAGGCGTTGACCGCTCCGAGCACTATGTCGGAGATCCATAGCAGGGGCTCATCTCCGCCGCGACGGTGCGAGATGCGGATTCCTCGATCGAGGCCTTGGCCTTGAAGGGCGACAATGTGGGCCCGGTCTCTCTTGTCCTGTGCCTCGGTGCGACATTCGAGGGTGAGATCGTAAACCTCGAGATCAGCGAGTTGATAGTAGAGGACCTCCAGGCACTTGCGACGGAACCGTTCCGTTTTACGCTGACGTTCACTGAGATGGGTCACGATGACATTCATCGGGCCCAGGGCTCCTATGGCTTGCACGATCCGCCGTCGGCTACTGGAGTTCTCATCAGTCCAGTGCAGTTTGATCTGGCCAGGGCGTAGAAGGGGCCGGAGCTCCTCGCGGACCATTTCCACCTGATCGGGCTCCAAGAGTGCCGCACACACCAGGTACTCCTGGGCTGCCTCGCTGCGGGCCACTGAAGACTCATCAAGGTAGGCGTTGAAGGCGGAGATCGGCACCAGTCCAAAGTACTAGGTGAAGACGACCGAAGAACCGAAGCGACCGCCATGCCGCGCGGAGGACGCAGTTTTTGCGCCAACGTAACCCTTGGGCCCGGCCGCCCCTCAATAACTCCCGAACAGTTCACGCTGGTGCCCTCGGAGACTCACAAGCGATGCAAGGAGCGCCTCAGTACGAGCGTTATCGGGCAGGGGCGACATCGATGCCCAAGGCTATCTGGTGCAGGATCAGTGTCCACAGCAGGGATACCGGAGTCGCCTCGGTGGCCAGTCCTTCCATAGACCCACCTCAGTCTCCTCCGGGCCCAGATCCATTACCTACGGGGTGAGGCGGGGTGACTCACGGGGTCCGAGCCAAGGCCTGGGTGACATGTGGGGGGCCAGTTGTGCGGCGTCGGTGGAGACGAAGCCCAGCAGGGCCTAGCCGGTGCCGCTGCCTGGGTCTCGGACCGGGCCGATCTGGTCGGTGTAGCCCGGAGCTTCGTCGTCGGCGAGGTTGATGGTGGTGCCCCGATCGGTCCGGATGGGAGTGCCCCTGGTGGGCCGATCGGTGGAAACCCGAGGATCTTGGCCGGTGCTCGCCTGATCGGGCGAACCGGGAAGTTCTTCGTCGGTGGTGTAGTTGGTGGTATCCCGGGGAGTCTGGACCGAGGTGTCTGAGTGGTGGGTGGCGAGCCCGCCGGTGGGTCCACCGGAGTTGGTGGTTTTGCCGGAAACGAGGCGCCGGCTGCCCTTGACCGACAGGGACACCACCTTCTCCAGCGGGCCTTGGCCGACGGATCGTTGCCAGAACCAGGCGAACGCGACGGCCACCCCCAGGTGCACGAGGAACCACAGAGCGGGTTCGTCGTAGTGGATCTCCAGGGCCAGGACGAGCAGGTGGGCGGAGTAGAGCGTGAGGGTCATGGCGCCCATGGCTGCCAGCGGACTCAGCCATTGCCCCGCCTTGTTGGCGATGAGCAGGAACAGGCCCAGCGCCAGCAGTGCCATGCCGAGGCTGGAGGCGATGGCCAGGGGCATGTTGGTGTGCGGGGTGGTGATGGCCAGCCACCAGCCGGAGGTGTTCGGCACGAGTTCCGGGCCGTAGACGAGGGCTTCGTCCAGGTCGTGCATGGTCATGCCCGGGGTTGCCAGCAGCGCCTCGTAGCCGCCGACGGCGTAGAGCAGGACGTAGGAGGCGAGGCTGGCCAGGATGGCCAGGGCCGCGCCGGCCCCGGCAATGGCGGCCTGCACGGGGATGCTTCGCAGGTTCAGCCGACCCAGGGCCATGCCGGCCAGGATGTAGGTCATGTAGGGCAGGGCCGGGTAGGTGCCGGTCAGCAGCAGTTGGGAGGCGATGGAGACCGGGTCAGCCAGGACGTGCTCAAGGGTCGGGTTGTACGAGACCCAGTCGGGCAACACCGGGGGCAACTGCTGGATCAGGATCGGGGAGACGATGCCGAAGACCGCGGCGCAGATGAACAGGGCCTTGGGTCCGAGGTGCAGGAAGGGGATGGCCAACAGGAAGAACACCGCATAGTAGATCAGGATGCTGTAGGCCGGCGGGTCAACAGGGGGCATGAGCGAGGCGATAAGAAGTGCCACCACGGCGATCAGCACTGCCCTCACAACCAGGCCGACCCGGTTCGCGGTCATCTGCCGGCCGCGGTGCGGTATGCGCCCGCCGGAGGACAGGGCCAGGCCGAGGCCGGCCAGCAGGGCGAAAAGCGCGGCCGAGTCGCCGGAGAATAGTTGCCAGGTGAGGGTGGGCTCGCCGGTCTCCTCTTGGTAGGAGGCCAGGATGTGGATGGCCATCAAACCGATCAGCGCCAGCCCTCGCGCCGCGTCGATGCCGATCAGCCGCTTTCCAGGCCCTTCCTCGGTCCGCTTCTTCGTCGCCGCGGGAGCGCCCACGACGGCTCCCCGGATGGCTTCGTCCGAACTCATGGATCTTCCCTGACTCTCTGTTGGTATCCGGCGACGGCGCATCGAGCACCACCACATCCGGGCCCACGGTGCACATCCGCAGCCAATGTGTAGATAGGTTCGCAGGCGGACATTGAGGGATCCGAGCAGACGTCTCAAGATTCCATGAAGATTCCCGTGTGGATAACAGGGTCTCCACGCAGCCCTCTGACGCCGCCGGGGACGCCTGAGGACCCTGCAAGCTTCACCGCCTGCCGCAGCTCATCTCCCCTGAAAAATTCAAGAGCTCGTGTAGCTCGACTTTCCATGGGTGGCAGGGAGGGCGGCGCGGGCTCCCGGAAGCGGTGCGGGAACTGTCAGGGGACGAGTGGATGTATCGTCAGCCGGTGCCGTGACTGCGGTCGCCTTCGTGGACCCAGGCAATGTCGCGGCGAATCTGACGGCCGACACCCACCCCGGGACTGATTGAGTATCACCCCCTACAAACCCAGCACCCCGCCAGCGGTCACGCTCACCGCCCCACAGGGCTACCCGACTGAGCCACGGGGCGTAGGACCACTACACGTCGCCCACATCTCCGGCGCCGATCCGGGGCGCCCTGCACGCTTTCGGAAGCGGACCGTGTTCTCCGGCCGCCTTCCATAACTCACCAGCCGGTACCCCCGACGGCGTTGCCACCGTGCTGTTCCATCCGCACCACGAACCTGTGGATCTGAGGCCGGGGGGACTGCTGTCATCTGGGTGACACCATGTCTCGATCCCTGATGATGTGTCCCGGTCGGAGGAATCGGCAGAGATGCCTGTCGAGGAACGCGGATGAACCTCACGGCGCAAATTGCTCCGCCGTCACCCTCTTGGACAACCCGGAGCGCACCCCGGTGTCGTCGGGCTCCGTATCCTTGAACCGAACGGCAGGACGATGGATTCGCGCCGACCATGGACCCGCAGGAAGGAGGCACCATGACCGAGGCATCGACGGGACGGGTACTGGTGGTCGAGGACGAACCGGACCTCGCGCGCTTGATCCGGGACTACCTGCAGAATGCAGGCTTGCGGGTGGAGGTACGCCATGACGGGGCCGAAGCCGTCTCCGCGGTGCGTGACTTCGCACCCAATGTCCTGGTGCTGGACATCGGTCTGCCGGGAACCGACGGCTTCGAGGTGTGCCGCCAGGTGCGGACCTTCTCGGACTGCCACGTGTTGATGCTCACCGCCCGCGATGATGAGGTGGACAAAATCGTCGGGCTGTCCCTGGGGGCAGACGACTATGTGACCAAGCCCTTCAGCCCCCGGGAGCTCGTCGCCCGAATCCAGTCAATGATGCGTCGGGCACGGGTAGCCCCGACAGCGGCCGGACAACCGATGGACGAGTCCTCCGGCCTCATCCATCAGATCGGTGAACTGCGGGTGGACGGGTCCTCGCGGCAGGTCCACCTGTCCGAGAAGCCCATCCTGCTGACGAAGACGGAATTCGACCTGTTGGCCAGCCTCGCGGCCCACCCGAAGCAGGTGCTGAGTCGACGCCAGCTGCTCGACATGGTGTGGGGCGACGATTGGACGAGCGACAACCACCTCGTGGACGTCCACCTGGCCAGGGTACGACGGAAGCTGGGCGAAGACGCCGCCAATCCCCGATACATCCATACGGTGCGCGGCATCGGCTACCGGATGGAAGCCCCGGCGTGAGCGCAGGAGCAGCCGGCCAGGACGCCGGAGCACGCCCCAACGGCGGCCGGCGGGGCAGCGATCCGGACCCGGAGGACTCCCCGGAGGGTCAGGAATCCAAGTACTCGCTGACGGTCCGTATCCTCCTGGTCCAGGTCGCCGTGCTCCTCGTCGGGCTGATCGTGGTGACGGTGACAACCCTGCTCATCGGACCACAGATGTACATCAACGAGCTCTTCCGAGAAGGCCATGGCCGCGCTGCCCGCGCCATCTTCCACCTGGATGACGTCTTCCGGGAGGTGAGCCTGGTGGCCATGACGGTCGGTGGCCTGACCTCGCTGGTGATCGCCGTCCCCGTGAGCATCCTCATGACCCGCCAGATCAGGAAATCCATCTCCGAGGTGAGCCGTGCCGCCAACCGGATCGCTTCCGGGGAATACGGCATCCGCCTGGAACAGGGACATTTGGGCGCCGAGTTCGACTCGCTGGTCGATTCCTTCAATGACATGACGGCGAAACTCGACGCCGTGAACCAGACCAGGCGCCAGATGCTCGGCGACCTCGCCCACGAAATGAGGACTCCACTGGCCACCCTGAAAGGACATCTCGAAGGCATCGAGGACGGGATCGTGGCTCTGGACGGGCGCGCCTCTGCCATCCTGAACGGCCAGGTCAGCCGGCTGGAGCACCTGGCCCAAGATATGAGGTCCCTGACCCAGGCGGAGGAGGGGATGATCAACCTGCGTCTCAGCAATTGGGATCCCGCCGAGCTGGTCGTGGAGGCGGTCGCGGCGGCAGAACAGATGGCGAGATCGCGTCAGGTGGAGCTCACGGTCAGGAGACCCCACAATCCGGTGGAACCCGTGCTGATGGACCGGGACCGGATGCGCCAGGTGCTCAGCAACCTGGTGGACAACGCCCTCCGGCACACCCCGGCCGGCGGCCGCGTCACGGTGGGCCTGACAGAACGCGACAATGCGGTGGTGCTCACGGTGACGGACTCCGGTGACGGGATCGCCGCCGAGGACCTGTCCCGCATCTTTATGCGGTTCTACCGGGTGGAGGAGGGCCGGGAGGCGAAGCCCGGGGGATCCGGACTGGGCCTGGCGATCAGCAAGGCGCTGGTCGAGGCACAGGGAGGGACCCTGACAGTCGCCAGCGAGGGGCGTGGCCGGGGAGCGGAGTTCACCGTCCGTCTGCCCCGGGCGAGAGCGAGTCGCTGACGGGCTCCGCGGCCGTGTCCTCGGGGCCCTGGTGGAAGGACACCTTGTGTCGCTCCTTCGCCGGAGTCATGCACCGTAGACCGTGGCGGTGTACTTGGCAGCGGAAGGGCCTTACCCACCTCCAATAGTATTGTTGGCCCAGCCGGGAGGCTCGGCGACGGAATTGAAATGGCCCTCAACTGGATCTGGTGGTCGATTACCTGTACACCTCGGCGGTCTCCGCACCGGGGATGCCGGCGTAGGAGTGCAAGCCGGGGAAGTACGTGTTGACGATGGTGAAGTTGAAAACGATGCAGGCGTAGCCGATGATCGAGAGCCAGGCGGCGCGTTCTCCGGTCCAGCCGCGCGTGGCGCGGGCGTGCAGGTAGCCTGCGTAGACCACCCAGACTACGAAGGTCCACACTTCCTTGGTGTCCCAGCCCCAGTACCGGCCCCAGGCGGCTTCGGCCCAGATGGCGCCGGCAATCAGGGTGAAAGTCCACATCACGAATCCGACGGCGTTGATGCGGTAGGACCAGTTCTCCAGGCTTAGTGCCGGGGGCACCATGCGCAGGAATGGCCTGATTCGGGCTTTTTCAACAGACATCGCGGCCTCACGCCGGTGCTGGATGAGTTGCAGCACGCTCATGGCGAAGGTCAGGGTGAACAGGGCCGAAGCCAGCACAGCCACCGACACGTGGATGATGATCCAGGGGGATTGCAGGGCCGGCTGCAGGTGGGCGATCGGCGTGGGGAAGCCCATGGTCGCCGCAGCCATCATGACCACCACGAGGCCGGAGACGAAGGTCCCGAGGAAACGGATGTCTTTGCGGATCAGGAACAGTAGGTAGACCACGGCGACCAGCATCGCGCCGGTGGTGAGGAACTCGTACATGTTGCCCCACGGCACCCGGGAGGCGGCCACACCGCGGGCGATCACCGCGAAGGCATGCAGCAGGGCCCCGATGACCATCAGGGCCACGGCCACGTTCGCGACAGGCCGGCGGACGGTACCGAGATAATCCATGTCGTCGTTGACCAGCTCCTCGTTGAGCTGAATAGCGGTCGCTGAGGACCCACTTTGTGCACGGCCTGCCGGCGCCGCTGGCGGGTGGTCTCCTGCGGTGTCAGGCACAGGGCGCCCGACGCCGGCTCCGGCCATTTCCCGGCGGGGTCGTTGGCGAGCTAGTTCGGACTCTAAATTTCGGATGGTCGTGGAGGAGGTCGCCACGTCCAAAGTGAACAGGATGAAGGCCGCGACGTAGATGAACGCAGCGATCAACATGAACAGGTCGCTGTAGCTGGCCAGCTGCAGGTTGATGGAGGGCATGATTTACTCCGGTCGGTTCTCGGTGGTGTTGGGTTTGCTTTCTGGGGGCCGGTGGATGGCAGGCATCGCGGCCTGAATGTCGACGGGGTGGGCATCGTGGCCGCTTGGCGGCTTGTAATCGGAGGTGGAGGGGCCTCCCTCAGCGTCGTCGGCATCCTTGGGTGCCTGGACCGGCCAGGTCCTTTCCATCTGGCGTCGCAGGGCGACGTTCTCTTCGCGCAGGCCGAAGCTCTCACCGCGAGCCAGCAGGCCATACTCGACCGTGGTATACCCGTTGGGGTCTGTGGTGCCACGGACCCACACGCGGCGGCGGCGCACGAACAGGCTCACGCCCAGTGCCAGCATCGCCAACACGGCGAAGATGCCCACACCCCATTTGGCGGGGTCGTAGACGATGTCCAGGCCCACGAAACGCTTGACGCCGTCAAAGGCTATGGAACCCTTGCCCTCCGGCAGCTCGTAGGACTCCCCCGGGGACAATGTGATGCCGCCGGCCTCGAGGTTGCGGGAGTTCAGCTCGGTGAGGGTGTCGGTGTCCAAGACGTAGACGTTCTGCGGTTCGCCCGTGTCCAGGCCGAGATCGCCGTAGTAGGAGTTGAGGTTCAGCTCGGGGTTGAGCAATTCGGGGTCAATCGAGATGGCCACCCCGTCCTCTCCGGTGTAGGCCGTGGGCAGGAAGAACCCGACGAAGCCGAGCTGGTCGGGTTCGGAGTCGGGGGCTTTGATGACCATCAGGGAGGTGTACACCTGGTCTTCTGCCCGGCCGATCACGGGGCCTTGGAAGGCGATGTTCCCAATGCCGTCCCGCACGGTGACCTCGGGGGCGTAGCCGTTGCCGACCAGGTACACGCGGACACCGTCGATGTCCAGGGGATGGTTCACCTTCAGCTCCGTGGTCTGCTCCGGTTCGCCCGGTCCATGACGTACGCCCAGCACGGCGGTGAAGTCCAATGCTTGGCCGTAGTGGGTATCCGACTCGCGGTCGAACTCGGCCTCGAAGCTGTCCAGGGTCATGGAGAACGGGTTTAGCTTCTGCTCGGAGAAGGCGCTGCCGGGGGTGAAGGCGTCGTAGGCGACGAGGGTGTTGGCGAATCCCTCGCCTTCGACGAGGATCTTCTGGCCCCGGTAGCTCAGCATCGAGCCGGCCGCCATAAACGCCAGCACTCCGATGAGGGACAGGTGGAAGACGATGTTGCCGATTTCGCGCACGTAGCCGCGCTCGGCACCTACGGAAGCGTTGCCCTCGGCTTCCTGGCGGACCTGGATCCGGTAGCCGCGCTTCTTGAGGATCTTGGCCGCTTGGTCTACCGCGTCCCGGGGGGACGGCCCGGTGGATTCCAGCACGACTTTTCCGTACTCGGGCAGGCGGGAGAGTAGGCGGGGGGTGCGCGGCGGGGCAGAGCGCAGGGCCTTGGCGTGTTTGACGGCGCGCGGGAACACACAGCCGATCAGGGAGACGAACAGCAGGAGGTAGATGGCGGAGAACCAGACGGACGAGTACACGTCGAACATCTGGAAGCGGTCCAGCCACTCCCCAGCCGCGGGATTGTCGGAGATGTAGTCATCCACGATCCCGGGACCGGCCGGCCGCTGCGGGAACAGCGAGCCCGGAACGGCTGCAACGGCCAGCAGCAGCAACAGCATCAGCGCGGTGCGCATGCTGGTCAGCTGGACCCACAGGAACCGCAGGGTGCCCGTGAAGCCCAGGGCGGGCAGCTCCGCGTCCTGGCGCTGGTTCGGCGCATCGGTGTGGCTCATTTCGGAATCCTCCCGTCAGTAGCGGGCGAGGCCTGCCGGTCGTGGAAGCCGGTGTTCTGGGGGCCGGCGGCCAGCAGTGGATCCGGCACGTCCTGGCTGGAGGTGTACGTGGACAACGAACCGGCGGTGACGATATCGGTGAGGGGTTGGTTCACCAGATACTGGACGGCGGCGCGCGGGAGGGTCAGGAGGTCCATGGTGGGTTCAGGCCTGTTCGCCCAGCACCGTGGTGATCAGGGTTCGTAGCGTGGACCGCTCGGCGATCCCCAGGATTCGGGCCGAGACCCGGCCCTGACGGTCCAGCACGATCGTGGTGGGCACGGCCTGCGGTGGGACGTAGTCGGTCATGGCCAAGAGCACCTGGCCATTGAGGTCTTCGACCGAGGGATAGGTGATGCCGAAGTTGCGTTCGAAGGCCTGCGCGGTGGCCACCGTGTCCCGGACATTGACGCCCACGAAGCGGACGTCTTGGGGCTCGAGCTCCTCGTGCAGGGCCTGCAGGTCCGGGGCCTCCACCCGGCACGGCGCACAGGCGGCGTACCAGAAGTTAAGCACCGCGGGATCCCCGACGAGGCTGTCCGTGCTGATTGGCTCCCCGGAGAACAAGGTGGAGCTGAACTGCACCGGCTCACCGCGCTCATCCGGCCTAATCTCCAGGACCGACCCGTCGCCGGCGATGTAGTTCTTGCCATCGGCATTGCCGGCTTGGGCGGCCAGTGGGTCGTCGCTTGAGCAAGCGGCCAGCACCGGCAAGGCGGCGATCCCGGCCAGTCCGACCAGGACCTGTCGGCGTCCGGGCCGACGCAGGGGGTCGGGGGTCCGAGGGGCGGACCCAGGGGAATGCTTCAGGTTGGACATGACGTACCTCCGATACTTCTTCTGCGGGGGTAGGACGACCTTCGAATTCTACAGTCTGTAGAAATCGGGGAAACGATGGCGAAGGCCGACCGGGGGGTGTGGTTTATGGCACGCGGCGGTTGAGCCGGTGAGCAGTCGTCAGTTCGGGGTGAGTCCTGGGACGAGGACCTTTTAGATGGGGGTAGTGAAGGTGCCGGCGAGGTTCTGCAGTTGATAGATCCAGGCCGTCCAGATCCCGGTGGCCATTAGGACACCGACCAACACGAGCAGGGTGCCGCCGGCGATGTTGAACACGCGCATGTGGCGGCGCACGAAGCCCAAGGTGGTGCTCACCCAGCCCAAGCCTCTGGCGACGAGGACGAAGGGGATGCCCAGTCCCAGGCAGTAGGAGAATCCCAGCAAGGCACCGCGCCAGGGGTCGCCGGTGGTGGTGCTCAGGGCCAGGACGGCGCTGAGGGTGGGGCCCATGCAGGGCGTCCAGCCGAGGCCGAAGCCCACGCCCAGTAGCGGCGCTCCGGCCAGCCCGGTCTTGGGTTTAAAGGTGAGAGTCTTGGTTCTTTGCAGGGTCGAGAGCATGCCCATCAGCGCCAGGCCCATGAGGATGACGATGACCCCCAGGATGCGGATCAGCAGGTCCTGCCAGCGCAGCAGCCACCCGCCGATCAGGCCGAAGGCGGCGCCGTAGAGGGTGAACACGGCGGCGAAGCCGAGGATGAACAGGCCCACCCCTGTCATGACCCTGCGTCGGTTGTCCGGACGGGTCGGGTCGGACAGACCGGAGACATAGCCCAGGTATCCGGGGACGAGCGGCAGGATGCAGGGCGAGAGGAAGGAGACGAGCCCGGCGATGGCCGCCAGCGGGATGGCCATCAGCAGCGCCCCGGACTGGACGGTCTGAGCGAAGTACTCGCCCATCTATTTCCTCCTTGGGGTTGTGTCCGGGGATGGTGGCCGGAGGCCCGGGTCGGGACGGTCCTGGACGTGGTGGGTGCGAGTGGACGATAGGGGCATGTTCTTTCCTGAACGGGCACCGGGCGACCGCCCGGTGGATGGAGGGACGAGGCGTGGGTGGAGTGGTCAGTGGATGTAGGAGAAGACGCCCATCATCCCGGCCTCGGCGTGGTAGGCGTTGTGGCAGTGGGTCAGCCACTGTCCCGGGTTGTCCGCCTCGAAGTCGAAGACGATGGTCTGCCGGGGTTTGACGATGACTGTGTCCTTGCGTGCACCGTTGTCGGCCAGCTGGAAGGTGTGGCCATGCAGGTGCATGGGGTGCCACATGTCGGTGTCGTTGGTCATCGTGACCCGCACACGCTCGTCCAGCCGGAGCTTGAAGGCACCGTCAAAGGGGTTGGCCGGGTCGAAGCGGCGCCCGTTGATACCCCAGTCATAGTCGGCCATCGATCCGGTGAGCCGCAGCTCATGGCTCCTGGTCGGTTCCTTTGGCTCGAGCAGGACGGATTCGTGGGCCTTCAGTCGGCTGCCATCGAGCACGGTCCCGCCCAGGGTCTGCGGGAGCCGTCCGGAGAGAGCGGTGTTCGATCCGGCTTTGATGATGCCGTAGGAGTGGCCGGTCTTGCCCTCGGGCAGGGCCAGAACGGGCACGGCCTGGTCGCCAAGGGTGACCAGCACATCCAAGCGTTCACCCATGCCCAAGACGACGGCGTCGGCCTGACGCGGCTGGACCGGGAACCCATCGGTGTGGGTGATGGTCAATTCCTGACCGGGGACCCCAACCCGGTAGGCGGTGTCTCCGGCGGCATTGATCAGTCGCAGACGGATACGGTCGCCGGGCTTGCCGTCGATAGTGTCGGGTTCGGCTGGGGGGCGGCCGTTGAACAGGTGCACGGGGATCCTCACGTCGCCGGCATCCCCGCCCAGGTAGTCGCTCTCAGCCCCCATGAGCATGTGCTTCATGGGCATGCCGGAGGAGCTGTCCTCGCTCATGGACCCGTGATCCATCCCCTCCATACCCTCCATGTCACCGGACATGTCCATTCCGGCGGAGAGCTCCTCGACGACTTCCTCGGGCGTTCCGGTGATCCCGTCGAGCCAGTCGTCCAGGATCACGACCCATTCCTGGTCATAGTCGAGGGTTTCGTTGGGATCCTCGACGATCAGCGCACCGTACAGGGCGCGTTCGCGCTGGGTGTCGAAGTGGGAGTGGTACCAGTAGGTGCCCGGATGGGAGAGCCGGAATCCGTACGAGTAGGTTCCTCCGGCCGCGATGGGATCCTGGGTCACTCCCTGGACTCCGTCGGCGTCATTGCGCAGGGCCAGTCCGTGCCAGTGCACGCTCGTTCCCTCCGGAAGACCGTTGGCGACGGTGACGTCGAGCAGGTCGCCGGTCTTGGCGCGCAGCAGCGGTCCGTTGAGGCTCTTGTCGTATCCCCAAGTGGTCAGGGTCCGACCTTCGAGGGAGGTCTCGAAGGGTGCGGCGGGGAGTCGGTTGGCGACGGTGGTGCCTGAGTAGGCACGTCGTTTTTCGTATTCGGCGATCAGCGGGTCGGTGGGCAGGATGCGCCCTGACGGTCGGGCGGTGGCCAGGGGGTCGGAGCATGCGGCCAGTCCGGCCATGGCGAGGGCGCCGACGGAGGTGCCCAGGAAGGCGCGGCGGGTGGTCAGTGGGGAGGTCATCGGTTCTTCTTTCCTTCTCCCGATCACCTGCCGCAGGGAGGTACGACGGGGGACGGGTATGGCTCATCAGTTGCTGATGGGATGGTGGCCCACAGGCTGCTGCGTGCCGTCCCCAATGCAAGGGGGCGGCTGTGCTTGCCGGTGGACACGACCGGGCATCCTAGGTGCGGTTGATGGCCAGTTGAACCAGTGAAGGAGTCCAGGGAAGCCTGAAGTGGACAACCCAAGGCAGTGGGGGCGCGGTCAGCCCCTGCCCGGGAAATGACGTGAGCTCCCGGGGCTCTAGATCCAGGACGACGGAAGGCGTGGTTAGGGAGGAGGCGCAGGTGTCGCCCCCGGCCTCCAGTGCGCAATACGGCAACCCGCTGCCGCCTGCGGCATTATCCCCGGGAGGCTGGGCTGTGAGCACGTCTCCGGGTGCCCAACCGGCAGGGCCGACGGTTGTCGGCCCGGGATGCTGGGACACCGTTAAGGCGGAGGTGTCGATGCCGGCCATCACCGCGCCGGTGCCCACGCCAGCATGCATCCCGAGCAGGCCGAGGAGCAGCACGAGGATGCCCAGAACCGGCCTGAGGGCGGTCCGACGGGACAGGTCAAGGCGGTGAAGATGTCGGCGTTCCGCCATCGGCACTGGCCTTTCCTGTTCGTCCTTGCTGGTCATGGTCCGGTTTAGGGCCCGCGGCTTGGCGCGGCATGGGTCACAGCAGCGGTTCGGTGGTGTTCCCGCCGTCGGTGGTGCGTAGGACGGCCGTGCCGATGACTAGGAGTGCTTCGACCTGCCCGTCGTCAGTGATGCTGGCTCCCAGGGCGGAGGCCGTGTCGCTCAGTGGGTCACTGGAGGTCCAGGTGTCGCCGCCGTCGGAGCTGGTCAGCAACCGGCCGTCGGTACCGGCGCCAACGACTGTGGTGTCGTCGGCCCAGGCGACCAGGTGCATCAGCTGCGGGGTGTCCAGGGTGCTCCAGGTGGCACCGTTGTCTACTGACCGCAGCATCCCGGCTTCGGTGGTGGTCAGCACGGTCCCAGTTTTCGGGGAGATGGCCAAGGACGCGGGTGGGGTAGGGATCGTGAGGGTCCGCCAGTTGATTCCGTCGGCGCTGGCACGCAGTTGACCATCGAAGCCGAGGACGCCGGCCGGGCCGGCGGCCAGGGCGTGGAAGTCGGATTGGCCGCCACGGGAGAGCACCTCCCAGCTCAGGCCGCGGTCCGTGGACTCGGCCAAACCCAATGGTTCGGGCAGGTCGGTACCGGGCGCCGGGTGACCGGAGGCCAGATAGCGGCCCTCGGGCGTCACGGCGAAACCCATGAGATCCACCACCGGGCCCACCTGGACCAGATCGCGGTCCTGGAGGCGGAACAGGCCCTCGTGGGTGGCCAGGAGCACGAGGCCGTCGTCGGGGTCGCGCACGATGGCATGAATGTGGGTGATCGCCGTACCCGGGGTCTGCGTGTTGGCGTCTTGGGGGCTTGAGGTGTTCGGCACGGTGCAGGCGGTCAGGGTGCCGACACCGATCAGGCCGAGTCCGCCGGCGAGCAGGGTTCTGCGGGTAGTCATGGTGCCTTTCCGCCCCGATCCGATTGCGGGGCCACCTACCATTGTCCGCCGGAGGCTCAGGGGCTCCGGACGGTTTGCCTTGAAGGTTTGATGAAGATTCCCCGGTCTGGTGTCTTGGGTCGCTCTCCGGGCCGTGAGCCGGGGGAGACTGAACACATGAACTTTGGCACTGGCTCGTCCACCGGGCGGGTGTTGGTCGTCGATGACGAAAAACCCCTGGCACGCATGGTCGCCACCTACCTGGAGCGGGCCGGCTATGAGGTCACCACCACCCACACCGGACCCGATGCGGTACAGGCTGCCCGCATGCATGATCCCGACGTGATAGTCCTGGACCTGGGCCTGCCCGGACTGGACGGGATCGAGGTGTGCCGGCGCGTGCGGGCCTTTTCCGAGTGCTACGTGCTGATGCTCACCGCCCGGGGCAATGAACCTGACCGGCTGCAAGGGCTGGCGGTGGGCGCCGATGACTACATCACCAAACCCTTCAGTGTCCGGGAACTGGTCGCCCGTGTGGGGGCGGTCATGCGGCGGCCCCGCACGACGGTAACCGTCCCAGAACCGGCACGGGCTTTCGGGTCGCTGGTGATCGACCTGGGCGCCCACGAAGCCCACGTGGACGGGAAGTCGGTGGGGCTGACGCGCACGGAGTTCGACCTGCTGGCGGCCCTGTCGGGACGTCCCTATCAAGTGTTCTCCCGGCGTCAGCTGATCGATATCGTCTGGGATCCGGGGTGGGTGGGTGATGAACGAATCGTGGATGTGCACATCGGCAACCTGCGCCGCAAACTCGACGATAACCCCGGGCGCTATGTCGACACGGTCCGCGGTGTTGGCTACCGGATGGCAGAACAGTGACCGGCCAGCGACGTTACCGCGGCCTGGCGGCCCGGTTCTTCCTGGCCCAGTTGCTGGTGGTGGTGGTCAGCATCCTGGCCGCGGTGGCGGTGGCCTCCCTGGCCGGCCCCCCGCTGTTCCACGAGCATTTGGAACAGGCCGGGGCCGGGCATGATGCGACCCAGATGCTGCACGTGGAGCAGGCCTACCGAGACACCAACTTCTGGACCCTGGGTGTGGCCTTGGCCACCGCCCTAGTCTGCTGCCTGGTGTTGACCTGGTATGTCGCCCGCCGGATCCAGAACCCGATCCATGCCCTGACCCAAGCCGCGACGGCCATGGCCGGCGGCAAGTACGACACCCGGGTCCCGGCCATGGGGGCAGGGACCGAGGTGGAGGACCTAGCCGCCTCGTTCAACACCATGGCCGAGCGGCTCGAACGCACCGAGAGCACCCGCCGTCGGATGCTCTCGGACTTGGCCCACGAGATGCGCACTCCCATCTCCGTGCTCACCGTCTACCTCGAAGCCCTGCAGGATGGAGTCTCACACTGGGGCGAAGCCACCGGCGAGCTCATGGACGAACAGCTGGCCCGCCTCACCCGGCTGGTGGAAGACATCCACGACGTCTCCCGGGCGGAGGAAGGACGGATCGAGCTCGATCGCACCATCGAATCGGCGGGCGAGTTACTGCAGGCCGCCGCCGTAGCCCATCGGGACACCTATGCCGCCAAGGGCGTGGCCTTGATCCTGAATCCGAGCCAGGACATCGCGACCGTGGAGGTCGACCGCCAACGCATGGGTCAGGTGTTGGGCAACCTGCTCACCAACGCCTTGCGCCACACCCCCGCAAGAGGCCAGGTCACCCTGGATGCTCGGCAGAGTCCAGGAGGGATCACGCTCAGCGTCAGCGACACCGGCGAGGGCATCCTCCCCGAGCACCTGCCGCACATCTTCGAACGGTTCTACCGCGGGGACACCGCCCGCGACCGGGACCACGGCGGGTCCGGGGTCGGCCTGGCCATCTCCCGGGCCCTGGTCCAAGCCCATGGAGGGTCCCTGACCGCCAGCTCCGCAGGTCCGGACACCGGGGCGACGTTCACCGTCCACCTGCCTGCCCGAAGCGACAGAAACCACTCCATCGCCACTTGATTGATACCCTCCAGGGGTATATACCGGGAGGAGGGCGCAGTCCCACCGCCCACATCCGACGAAGGAGCCCACCATGACCGAATCGATCCCCAGCCCCCTGCCGATGGCCACCGGCGGCTGCTCGTGCTGCACCCCGGACGCCGCCCCAACGCCGGGCTCCGCCGCCGCGGAGACGTCTTTCCCTGCCGCTTCCGGGACCTCCACCACGTATCGGGTGGAGGGGATGACCTGTGGGCACTGCGTCGGAATCACCGCCGGAGCGGTGAGTGCCCTGCACGGGGTGGACGATGTCAAGGTCGAACTGGTGGCCGGCGGCATTTCCCCCGTCACCGTGACCGGGTCCGCCTCCGCGGACGCCGTACGGGCGGCCATCGAAGAGTCCGGCTACCGCGTCCTGATGTCCTGATCGCTTGGCCCACTGTCTCGGACCCGTAGGGGTCAAGGGAAAGGAAATATCATGAGCACCTCGCACCACCACGGCGACCATCACGCCGACCATGACCAGCACGCCGATGAGGACACCCACGGTCAGGCCATGCCCCAGGGACACGCCCACTCCGCGGTGGATGAAGACCACGCGGTCCACGACCACGGGGAACATGCCGGACACTCGGTGGCGATGTTCAAGAACCGGTTCTGGCTCTCACTGGTCCTGTCGATCCCGGTGGTGGTCTTCAGCCACATGGTCGCCGACCTGCTCGGCTACCGGGTTCCCGAGTTCCCGGGCTCGGAGTGGATCGCCCCGGTGCTGGGCACCGTGATCTATTTCTACGGCGGCATGCCGTTCCTGAAGGGCGGGATCACGGAGCTGCGCTCCCGGCAGCCCGGGATGATGTTGCTGATCGCGATGGCCATCACGGTGGCCTTCGTGGCCTCCTGGATCACGTCTCTGGGCATCGGCGGGTTCATGCTGGACTTCTGGTGGGAACTGGCCCTGCTGGTGGTCATCATGCTGTTGGGCCACTGGATGGAGATGCGCGCCCTGGGCGCGGCCTCTTCCGCCCTGGATGCCCTGGCCGCCCTGCTACCGGACGAGGCTGAGAAGGTCACCGAGGACGGCACTACCGTCACCGTTGCGATCGGTGATCTGGCCGTCGGGGACACAGTCCTGGTCCGCTCTGGGGCGCGGGTGCCTGCCGACGGAACCCTGACTGAGGGCACGGCCGAGTTTGACGAGTCCATGATCACTGGCGAATCCCGGTCCGTGGCCCGCACCGTGGGCGAAACGGTGGTGGCCGGCACTGTGGCCACCGACAACACCGTGCGGGTCCGCATCGAGGCCGTCGGGACCGATACCGCCCTGGCCGGCATCCAACGGATGGTCGCTGACGCCCAGGAATCCTCCTCCCGCGCCCAGGCGTTGGCCGACCGGGCTGCCGCGCTGCTGTTCTGGTTCGCCCTCGCCGCAGCCATCATCACCGCCATCGTCTGGGTGGCCATCGGCCAGCCGGACGACGCCGTCACCCGCACTGTCACCGTGCTGGTGATCGCCTGCCCGCACGCCCTGGGCCTGGCGATCCCGCTGGTGATCGCGATCTCCACGGAACGGGCCGCCAAGGCTGGGGTGCTGATCAAGGACCGGTTGGCCCTGGAGCGGATGCGCACCATCGATGTGGTCCTGTTCGACAAGACCGGCACCCTGACCGAGGGCGCGCACGTGCTGACCGGAACCGCACCGGCCCCAGGCACCTCCGAGGCACATCTGCTGGCTTACGCGGCCGCGGCCGAGGCCGACAGCGAGCACCCCGTGGCCCGAGCCATCGTGGCAGCCGCCACCGCCCATGCCGAAGCCGCCGCGCTGGGACTGCGTGGCACTGGGTTCCAGTCGGCGACCGGCCGCGGGGTGAAAGCGACCGTGGACGGGTCCGAAGTCCTCGTGGGTGGACCCAACATGCTCCGCGAACTCGCCCTGGACACCCCCGAGAACCTCCGCGCTGACACCCAGGCCTGGACCGAGCGAGGGGCCGGGGTGTTGCACGTCGTCCGTGACCGCGCCGTCATCGGGGCGGTGGCCGTGGAGGACCGCGTCCGCCCCGAGTCCCGGGCCGCGGTGGCCGCCCTGCACGCCCGCGGGATCAAGGTCGCCATGATCACCGGCGACGCCCGTCAGGTCGCCGAGGCCGTGGGAGCGGACCTGGGCATCGACGAGGTCTTCGCCGAAGTCCTGCCGAAGGACAAGGACTCCAAGGTCACCGAGCTGCAGTCCCGCGGATTGCGCGTGGCTATGGTCGGCGACGGCGTTAACGACGCCCCCGCCCTGGCCCGGGCCGAGGTCGGCATCGCCATCGGTGCCGGCACTGACGTGGCCATGGAATCGGCCGGCGTCGTGCTGGCCGGCAACGACCCACGCGCCGTGCTGTCCATGATCGAACTTTCGAGAGCCAGCTACACCAAGATGATCCAGAACCTCACCTGGGCCACCGGCTACAACCTGATCGCTGTTCCTCTGGCCGCCGGCGTGCTCGCCCCGATCGGGTTCGTGCTCTCTCCGGCGGTCGGGGCGGTGCTGATGTCGCTGTCCACCATCGTGGTCGCCCTCAACGCCCAACTGCTGCGCCGGACCGATCTGGATCCGGCCCGACTGGCCCCGGCCAGCCCTTCGGATCGGGACACCACACTCCAGCCCGCGACGGCCACCAGCTGATCGCGGCCCTGGACCCTATGTCGAAACCCCAATGGAAGGAAACCCATGAAACGCAACACCACCACCCTGGCCGCCCTGGCCTTGGCCTCCGCCCTGGCCTTGACCGCCTGTGGCGGCACCGGTGCCGAGGACAACGGCGCCGGCTCCGAGTCCACCCCGGCCGCCAGCTCGGCTGCTGCCACCTCCACGGCCACAGACACCGCTGCCCCGTCCGCCACGGCTACCGGCTCGGCCGAGGAGATCTCGGCCGAGCATAACGACGCGGACGTGATGTTCGCCCAGATGATGCTCCCTCACCACGAGCAGGCCGTTGAAATGAGCGAGATGCTGCTGGCCAAGGACAACGTCCCGGCCGAAGTCGCGGACTTCGCCCAGCAGGTGATCGACGCCCAGGGACCGGAGATCGAACGCATGAATGCCATGCTCACCGCCTGGGACGCGGAACCCATGGCAGAGATGGAGGGCATGGACCACGGCGGGATGTCCGGGATGATGTCCGAGGAGGATATGGCCGCTCTCGAGGAAGCCCAGGGCACCGAGGCGGCCCGGCTGTACCTGGAACAGATGACAGCCCACCACGAGGGCGCCGTCGACATGGCCCAGGACCAGGTCGACAACGGCCAGAACCCCCAAGCGGTGGCCCTGGCCGAGCAGGTCATCACCGCCCAAGAGGCCGAGATCGCCGAGATGGAGCAGATGCTCGGAAACCTCTGACGGGATCCACGGCCCCCTCTTGATCGGCTCTGCCCGTTCCGCTGCCGCACCAAGGACCTACACGGCCCCCTCCATCCTGGGTGGGGCCGTGTAGGTCCTGGCGCATCGGTTGGACCTCCAACCGACTCGGGATCCCGACATTGCTGGGGGTGCGCCCTGGGGATCCGTCAGTCGGTGGGGCACTGGCGTTCGGCCGGTTCCTCGTAGTCAGGCACGGACCGTGCTTGGGCCTGCTCGGGGGTCGTGACGATCCCGTTGTCCTGGATGTCCTGGATCAGCCAGTCCATCTCGAAGATTTCCCTCCGCTGGGCCTCGCTGATTTCCACGGCCAACTGACACACCCTGACGTCCTCGATACCGGCCCGCTCGGACCTCGTGATGGCCAGCGAGTGGTGTGGAATCATGGCGCGCATGAAATCGCTGTCGTTGACGGTCGCCTGGCTGCGGTCCAGGACGATGCCGCCGCCCAGAAGCACCGCGCTCACGAGCACCACAGCAATGTTCGCCTTCGCGTTCCGGTACATGTTGAGCATCCAGGCCAGCATCACCAGCCCCATCGCCCCGCCCATGGTCAAGGCCATGAACAGCCTGCTCTCACTCCAGCGGACGTGTCCCCACTCCCAGGAACCGGCGAACATCGTCCAATACATGACCACCATGCCGGTCAGGATCATCGCGGCGAACCGCAGGTACATCTTCAGGGAGCGGCTGGGCGCCTGATGACCCCCGCCGCGATCACCACCCTGGTCACTGCTGTGCTCTGTCTTTGACACGTCGAGTTCTCCTTCTGCGGGGATGCTCTTGTACCGCCGGGCCAGTCAGGGCCAGCAGCCGTGGAACACGTGCTGCTGGCCCTGACCGGCATTCCGGCATGGGCCTGGACTGCGCTCAGCCCAAGGAGGCGAGCAACTCGGCGCAGGCCCGCTCGCAGCGCCGGCAAGCCTCAGCACACACCTTGCAGTGCTCATGCATTTCAGCGTGGGAGGCGCACTCGTCCCCGCACGTCTTGCAGGCGGTCCGACACGCCTCGAGCAGGGCACGAGTGGTCTCGACATTGTTGCCGGTCTGCCTGGACAGCACCGCCCCGGTGGTGGCACAGATGTCGGCGCAGTCCAGATTGAACCGGATGCACTGCCTCAGTTCGGCCACCATGTCCTCGGCCAGGCACGCGTCCGCACAGGCCGTACAGGTCTGAGCGCACTCGAAACAGGCCTCGATGCACTCGGCCAACTTCTGCCGGTCGATGTCGCCCAGGTCCTTCGGGTAGGTATCCAGCATCGAGCTCACGTGATGGGTCATGGCTTACTCCTTCATCGGTGCGGTTCGGAAGACGAACCGGCCGGAACCGGCCCGCCATGCAACCGACCGTAGACCCCCGCCCGGCCCGGATAAAGGGCTCAACTTTGAAGATTCCGTGAAGATCCCAGCCGGTCACGGGCTCCGCTCGGGCCGTTCGAGCGGGCGGCTAGGCCCGAGATGACGGCCTTTCCGGTCCCGGCTCAACCCTGCATCGGCTCGGAACTTGGCACTCCGGCAAGTTGCGACCTGATAACGGATCCGTATTGTTGCATAACGTTCTGGTCACGGACCATTTCGGCTAAGTGATAGCTTGCTCGACGCCGAGTTGCGAGGCCGTGGGAGAAGTCCAGAACATGTACGCCAATGTCTACCGAGGTAACCCATGTCCTACCCCACCCGCCGTGCCCGCATCGAGGCTGAGGCCCAGGCCCGCCGTTCCCAGTACCGCCGTTCCCTCACCATGGGTGCGGTTGGCCTGACCACCGTGGTGGGAGCCACGGTGGCCGGCATGGGGCCGGCCGCAGCCAACGAGGGCGCCTACTCCGCGCCCAGCGGCTCCACTGCTAATTCCTGGACGTGGGAGGGCGGTACCGCAGCCGAGACGTCCCGCTCTTCCAGGGTTCACACGCACTCGTCCGGGACCAGCAGTGAGCCGGCCCAGGACATCCAGCGGGCCTCTTACTCCACTGCTTCCTCCAGTAGCACTGGTTGGGGGGCGGCCGTGCAGTGGGCTACGGCCAAGGCTGCCGATCCGGGCGTCGGTTACGTCTGGGGTGGTAATGGCCCGACCGGCTACGACTGCTCCGGCTTCACTCAGAACGCGTTCGCGCAGGCCGGCATTGAGCTGCCTCGGAACTCCAAGGCCCAGTATGCGGCCGCTAGCCAATACGTCTCCCTGGACAACCTCCAGGTCGGTGACCTGGTCTTCTGGTCTAACAACGGCTCGGCCTCCGGGATCTACCACGTGGCCATGTACATCGGCGACGGCAAAATCGCCCACGCTCGCAACCCGCAGATGGGGGTGGCCGTGACGGATGTCGACTACAGCCCCTGGAATATGATGGGCACCGCTGCCCGCTACTGAACGGCACGGGATCAGCCTGCTCGCAAGGTGAAGGCCTGCAGGGCCGATCGGTGCTTGACTGCATCTCTTCCAGTTGGTGGGCTCAGATTAGACGTAGCGGTTAGGCGGGACCCTTGGTGAAGGTCGTCCCGGCCGCGGTCCACACGGGTGCTGAACGAGAAGAGTCCGCTTGTGCAACACATGCTCCCGCGTCGGTCGCAGACCGTTTAGGGAGCTGGTCGGCTGCGTGTCGGTTCTCCCGCGTCGGCGGTGCCTCCGCCGGCGCGGCGAACTGATCTGGGATCGCACGTGGACAAGAATCATTCGTGACTCAAACGTTATATTCCCAGTCCCCGCCGTCGTGAAGGACCTCATGACAAGCATCGCCTTCCGGACCGCCTCTGCCCTGGTCGCAGCACTGCTACTGACATCGTGCAGCGCGCCTTCCCCCGTGCCGAACCTCCCTGGGGAAGCAGACGGCGCCGGCTCCGGCGCTTCCGCCTCTCGCGCGCCCGCTGCCCCATCATCGGCTGCCACCAGCCCGACGATGGAACCCGAGCCGGGACAGCAACTCCAGCAGCACGCCGTGGCTGCGGCCCATCCGGAGGCCGTCGAGGCCGGGATGGACATCCTGGCCCAGGGTGGCAATGCAGCCGACGCCGCTGTGGCCACGGCCTTCGCCGTGGCCGTGGTGGAGCCCTATGCCTCCGGGATCGGTGGCGGGGGATCGGCGATCCTGGCCGGCCCAGGTCGCGAACCGGTCAGCTTCGACTACCGCGAAGTGGTGGCCCAGGACGGCAGGATCCCGGACTCCGGCACGGGCATTCCCGGTTTCGTTGCGGGACTCGCCGAGCTGCATGCCGAGCACGGCGACCTGGACTGGGACCAGGTGCTGGAGCCGGCCATCGGTTTGGCGGGCGATGGCTTCCCCGTCTCGGAGTTCTTGTCTCTTCGGTTGCGTTCCGACTTCGGCCCCGCCTCCATTGAGGGGCTCAACCATTATCATGACGCTTCTGGCGATCCGCTGGCCGCCGGCGACCGGCTGGTTCAGCGGGATCTGGCTCAGACCATGGCCTCCTTGGCCCAGGAGGGACCGGAGTCCTTCTATACCGGCGGCCTGGCTGCGGAGTTGACCAGGGTTGACGGTCTGGACGCCGATTCCCTGGCCGCCTATGAGCCGGAGCAGGTCGTGCCGGTCGGCGGTGTCGTCGGAGACTACGAGGTCCTCTCGGCTGCCCCTCCGCTGCCCGGTGCGGCCCTGGTCCAGCAGTTGCAGCTCGCCGAGGCCTTGGGCATCGACGGCCACGAGCCCGGCAGCCCCGGATACGTAGACCGGCTGTCCGAGGCATGGATCGCGGCCGAGGGTTCGGTGAAGCACCTGATCGGCGACCCGGATTTCGTGGACGTTCCCGTCGATCGGATCACGGATCCCGAAGCCAACGCCCGGATCGCCGAGCAGGTGAATCTGCTGGCCGGCGGAGCCGACGCCAGCGCCTCCACGGGGCCGGACGCCCGCGAGGGCGCCGTGCCCGGTGCCGGGGACGCATTGGTGCAGGCCACCGGTCAGCCCGTGACGGCTGGGAACACGACGCACCTGACTGTGGTGGACCAGGACGGTTTCACGGTGTCGATGACCAACACGCTCACGAGCTTCTGGGGCGGCAGCGAGTCGGAGTACGTGGGAGGGTTCTTCCTCAACAATCAACTCTCCCGGTTCGCCACGGAGGAGTCGGAGGCCAACCAGCCGGAGCCGGGGCGCAAGTCCGTGAGCTGGTCGGCCCCGAGCATGGTGCTCGACGATCAGGGCCGGCCGGTGCTCGGGCTGGGTAGCCCGGGCGGGCACCAGATCCCGAACATCCTCACCGGCGTGCTGGTGGCGTGGGGCCTGCGGGACGCCACGCTGCAGGAGGCCGTGGACGCACCCCGATTCCACCTGCAGGACGGCGTGCTGGCCGTAGAGGAGGAGCCCTCCCCCGAGCTAGCCGAACTGATCGCGGCACGGGACTGGGAACTGCAGCGCACCGAGCGTGACCAAGCGATCTTCGGTTCCGTGCAGGCCCTGGAGATCAACTACGAGACCGGTCAGATTACCGGTGCCAGGGACAACCGCCGGGAAGCAGACGTGGCCATCGCCGACTCCCGGACGGGAGCAGAATGACAGCCATGGGCACTGTCCCCTTTTCCTTCGACCAGCCCGACGGTGAACGGCGGACCCCGCGTCCGTCCGACGGCGGAACCGGTCAACCGGGGCGTGACGCCCACGGATCCAGCGTGGGACGCGCCAGCGACGGACAGTCCGACGGCAGAGGGCAAGGTGGACGACTGGTCGGTCTGGACGTCGCCCGGTCGATGGCAATCATCGGGATGATCGCCGTCAACGTGGGCCCCCGGGGCGCCGACGGCATCCTGGGCACGCTGTACGACCTCCCCCTGGGGCGGGCCTCCCTGCTGTTCATGCTCTTGGCCGGGGTCGGGACATCCATCATGACCCGGTCCGTGCGCGCTCCCAGCGGTGCGTCCATGCCGTGGCGTACCCTCCTGTGGCGGGCGGCGCTGCTGCTGGTCGGCGGCTTGGCCCTGCAGTTGGCTGGCCATGAGGCGAGTGTGATCCTGCCCCTGTATGGGCTCCTTTTTATCGCCTGTCTGCCATTGCTGAAGGCACCCGGCTGGTTGCTGGCCGCCCTGTCCGGCGCATCCCTGGTCCTCGGCCCGCTGGTCTGGCTGGCAGCGCGGAGGGAATCTGACGCGTTCCAGGTCACGGAGCCGACCCTGCTGGACCCACCCGCTGAGATCCTGGGCGGCATCCTCTTCACGGGGTCTTACCCGCTGGTGGTGTGGGCGGCCCCCTTCCTGATAGGGATGCTGCTCGGACGCATCGACCTGAGGAACCCGGCCCTGCACCGACGGCTGGTGTTGTGGGGTGCAGTGGCAGCCGTGGGCGCGTACCTGCTCTCGCAGCTCCTCATCCTGGTCCTGGGCGCGCCGGGCCGGATCGTGGGGCTAGATCGGCTCGTCTCGGCAACCGCCCATTCCCAGATGCCGTTGTGGCTGGTCTCCAGTTCCGGTGCCGCGCTGTTCGTGCTGGGCCTGTGCCTGATGGGGGAAAGGTTCGCGTCCCGGCACCTGTCCGTGTTGGCGGCCACCGGCCGGCTGTCCCTGACCGTCTACGTGGGACACCTACTGGCCCTGGCCGTCATCGTCCGCCCAGGCCCGGGCTCCCTGGCCGAAGGGATCCTGGTCACGGCGGTCCTGTGCACCGCAGCGGTCGTCTTCTCCTGGCTCTGGACCCGACGGTTCCAGACCGGCCCGTTGGAGATACTGTTGCGCCTGCCGCCGCGGAAAACGACATCCGAACGGAACGGGTAACAAGCACCGTCCACTGCCGATATGCGTGCTCAGGATCTCCCGTATCCAGCATTGCGCTGTGTAATCGGCATGAACCGGATCCGACTGGAGCCTGATCACTCCATAGACGAACGCGGCTGCCAAGCCCAAGTCGTTTTGCCTTCTTCCTGAGGTCAGTGGTGTGCGTGCTGGCAATCCACGCTCGACACTTTTGTGCGTGGGTGCCAACGGCACCCACGCTGCCGATCGCGAGCCGGATGGCGATTCCAGCTTGGTCCATTGTCTTTCCCGATGGTGCTTGACAGGGATACCCCCTGCGGGTATAAATAAGACCGTAACGTACCCCCCTGGGGTATAAAGTCCAATCGGGAGAGATCATGAACACCACTGAATTTCAGGTGACCGGAATGACCTGCGGGCATTGCGAGATGTCGGTGCGCGAAGAGGTTGAGGAGGTCCCCGGCGTTGAGTCGGTCGAGGTGAGCCACCAGGACGGGACGCTCGTGGTCACCGGCGCCGAACCCGTCGATGAAACCGCGGTCATCTCTGCGGTGCAGGAGGCTGGCTACCAGGCGGTGCGGTCGGCGTGAATACTGCCGGACGGCTGGGTGCCTACGCTGCGGGGCTGGCGGTGGTCTTCGCTGGTTCCTTCGCGGCCGGCGGAGCCCTAGTGCCGGACGAAACGGTCTCAGCCTGGATACAGCAGGCTGAGGAGCTGCGGATGGACCAGCACCCCGCCGACGGGCAGGAGGAACACCCCGCCCCCGCCGAATCGCCTGAGCCAGCCGACACGGACGACGACCTCTGACTCTGGCCAAGGATCAATGAGTGTGGCCGGACCTCCCGGCGACACCGGAAGAAGGATGAACCCCATGTCTGCACCCCTGGTCACGCCTGAGGCGGGCAGTACCGACGTCGAACTGGTGATCGGCGGAATGACCTGTGCCTCGTGCGCGAACCGGATTGAGCGCAAGCTCAACAAGCTCGAGGGCGTCACCGCAGCGGTGAACTACGCCACCGAGAAAGCCCGGATCAGCGCCCCGGCTGGCTACGACCCCCAGTCCCTGGTCGCCGAGGTTCAGAAGGCCGGCTACGCCGCCACACTGCCCGGCACCGGCCGGCAGGACCAAGACGGGGAAGACGACCACCCCGACGCCGAGCTGGTGTCCCTGCGGCACCGGCTGATCGGCGCCGCGGTGCTGGGCATCCCGGTCATCGCCATGTCGATGATCCCGGCCCTGCAGTTCGAGTACTGGCAGTGGTTGTCCTTGGCGCTGGCCGGACCGGTGATCGTCTGGGCTGGCTGGCCGTTCCACAAGGCCGCCTGGATGAACTTGCGCCAGGGCACCGCCACCATGGACACGCTGATCTCAATGGGCACCATCGCGGCGTTCCTGTGGTCCCTCTACGCCCTGTTCCTCGGCACCGCAGGGACCCCGGGGATGACACACCCCTTCGAGCTGTCCGTGGCCCCCACCGACGGGGCCGGGAACATCTACCTCGAGGTCGCCGCCGGGGTGCTGCTGTTCATCCTGGCCGGCCGCTACTTCGAGAAGCGCTCCAAGCGCCAGGCCGGGGCCGCGCTGCGCGCGCTGCTGGACCTGGGCGCGAAGGACGTGGCCGTGCTGCGCGACGGGGCCGAGACCCGCATCCCCACCGACCAACTGGCCGTGGGCGACGAGTTCGTGGTGCGTCCCGGGGAGAAGTTCGCCACCGACGGCGTCGTGGTCACCGGCCGCAGCGCGGTGGACGCCTCGATGCTCACCGGCGAGTCCGTGCCCGTGGAGGTCGCCGAGGGCGACCCGGTCACCGGGGCGACCGTCAACACCGGCGGCCGGCTCGTGGTCCGCGCCACCCGCATCGGCTCCGACACGCAGTTGGCGCAGATGGCCAGGCTGGTGGAGGACGCCCAAACCGGCAAGGCAGAAATCCAGCGGTTGGCCGACCGGATCTCCGGGGTGTTCGTGCCCATCGTGATCGCCATCGCGGTGGCCACCCTGGCCGCTTGGCTCGGTGCCGGGTTCCCGGCCGCCGCCGCGTTCACCGCCGCCGTGGCCGTGCTGATCATCGCCTGCCCCTGCGCCCTGGGCCTGGCCACCCCCACTGCCCTGCTGGTCGGCACCGGTCGCGGCGCCCAGCTGGGCATCCTCATCAAGGGCCCGGAGGTGCTGGAATCGACCCGCAAGGTCGACACCATCGTGTTGGACAAGACCGGGACCGTCACCACCGGCAAGATGACCCTGCAGGGCGTGCACCCCGCTGCCGGGACCGGCCAGGACGAGCTGTTGCGCCTGGCCGGGGCCGTGGAGGACGCCTCCGAGCACCCGATCGCCCAGGCCATCGCCCGCGGCGCCACCGAACGCGTGGGAGCCCTGCCGGTTCCCGAGGCCTTTGCCAACCACGAAGGCCGCGGCGTGCAGGGCGTGGTCGACGGACACCTGGTCATCGTTGGCCGCGAGACCATGCTGGCCGACTGGTCCCTGACCATGCCGGCGGACCTGGCTGACACGAAGGCCCAAGCCGAGTACACCGGTCAGACGGCCGTCGTCGTGGCCTGGGACGGGCAGGTCCGCGGTGTGCTGGTGGTGGCCGATGCCCTCAAGGCCACCAGCGCCGAGGCGATCGCCCTCTTCCGCAGCCTGGGCCTGAAGCCGATCCTGCTGACCGGTGACAACCGTGCCGTGGCCGAACAGGTCGCCGCCCAGGTGGGCATCGAGGAAGTTCTAGCCGAGGTGATGCCCCAGGACAAGGTCCGCATCATCACCGAGCTGCAGGAGCGGGGGCAGGTCGTGGCCATGGTCGGTGACGGCGTCAACGACGCCGCGGCCCTGGCCCAAGCGGATTTGGGCCTGGCCATGGGCACCGGTACCGATGCGGCCATCGAGGCCGCCGACATCACCCTGGTCCGCGGGGACCTGCGTGCCGCCGCGGACGCGATCAGGTTGTCCCGCAAAACCCTGGGTACGATCAAGACCAACCTGTTCTGGGCGTTCGCCTACAACACCGCTGCGATTCCGCTGGCCGCCCTGGGCCTGCTGAACCCGATGCTCGCCGGGGCGGCCATGGCCTTCTCGTCCGTCTTCGTGGTCGGCAACAGCCTCCGGCTACGTGGTTTCACCAGCAAGGCCGGCACTACCGTGCAGGCCGCCAGTCCAGCGCCGGAATCCCAGCCGGCCCACGCCCTAACCACCTGAAACGTCTGACGCCTGACCGAGTGGAGACCACCATGACCACCCCCGCCGAAGCGACCGAAGCCGCGCACCATGCCGGGCACCACGGATACATCTCCGACAAGGACCGGTACCTGGCCCGTCTTAGGCGCATCGAAGGACAGGCCCGCGGCATCCACCGCATGGTCGAGGAAGAGAAGTACTGCATCGACATCCTCACGCAGGTCTCTGCTCTCACCTCCGCCCTGCGCGGGGTCGCATTGGGACTGCTGGACGACCACATGAAGCACTGCGTCGTGGATGCCGCCCAGCTCGGCGGAGACGAAGCCGAAGCCAAGATGAAAGAAGCCTCGGACGCCATCGCACGTCTCGTCCGCTCCTGACCCGACCGCCAGCACCTCAGAGTCATGCCCACCGTTTAGCGGACGGGCCCCTCGCGATCGCAACAAGGTGGTCCACGACGAAGTCGCCATTGGAGCCCGGTCGGGAGGGTGTACCCCTTCGAGACACTCGCGGTGCCGACGGAAGTGTGCTGTTAGAGAGGAGCCCACAATCACATTGGGACTAACACGGATGACGGGACACCGAGGGGTGCGGGCCAACGACCTACTATGGAACCGTGAATTCTCCCGCAGACGTTGCCCCCGGCACTGAGGCAACTCGCCCCCTGAGCTGGTACGCCCGGCCCTTCGGCACGGCCTGGGTGCTGCTGATCACCGCCCTGCTGGGCCTGTACGGCACCCTCATGCTGGTCATGGAACGGGTGATGCTGTGGAACGATCCGAACCACATCACCAGTTGCGATCTCAATCCCTGGGTGTCCTGCGGCGAGGTCATGAAGACGTGGCAGTCCCAGCTGTTCAACTTCCCCAACCAGTTCATCGGCATGGTGGCATTCCCGATCGTCATCACCATCGCCATGGGCCTCTTTGCCCGGGCTCGGTTCGCCCGCTGGTTCTGGATCGGCATGAACCTCGGAGTCCTGGCCGGCTTCGTCTTCATCGTCTGGCTGTGGAGCCAGGCCGTCTACGAGATCAACATCCTCTGCCTGTACTGCATGGTCGTCTGGGCCGGCATGATCCCCCTCTTCGTCCTGCTGACGTCCCGGAACCTCCAGCACGGTGTGATCCCCGCGTCTGCCAGGGTTAAGAAGTTCGCCGCGGAGTGGTCCTGGCCGATCATCGTCCTGCTCTACGTGGGCGTGCTGGCCTCGATCATGCTGCGCTTCTCCAACGCTTTCTTCTAAATCGAAGCACCTCCCCGTCGCGAAAACGTGCCAGCTGAAGAACTGGCGGTCTTCTGTCTCCATGCCCTCACCCTGGCCGGCATGCGCCCACAGTCGTGACATGACCCTGGGCAGGTGGTCCCCACCGTGGAGGGACGACGCGCACCCGGACTGCAGGGACCTTGCCGGATCGTGGATTGCGGCCGCCGTGTCCACCGGTAGTCGTGTCCCGGAGGCTAAGTTGGACGCACCCGGCGCCGGGGACGGCGCCGAGGCCCGAGTCGCAGGAGGCGGAGTGTTTCGACCCACTGACGGACGGTCCTCTCGCCTCGGCCTACTGCAGGCCACCGCTGACGCCGTGTTACAGGGCGGCGGCCCCCTGCCGGGGCATCGGTGCACGTGGGACTTGACTATGATCCTCGGTGACACGAACGGCCCCCGCCGGCGACCACGGATCTAGAATGAGGTCCTGTGACGTGTACCACGCAGCCTGAGGGGGTATCGGGATGAGGGCGTGGCTTTCGCGCACCCGTGGCGGCCTCCGCAAGCAGTCGGCCGGCGGTATGGCCGGTCACGCCCGCCGTCATGGCGGGCCGCGTCGGGCGAGGGCGGTCCGCCGGGTCTGCGCCCTGCTGGCCGCTACTGGACTGGCGGTGGTGGTCGCCGGCTGCGCTGGGCCCGGCCAGGGGCAGCCCCCGGAACCGGTCCTGGGGCACGGCGAGCAGTTCTCGGTGGGTGTCTTCGAGCCTCGGGCCGGCCGGGTCGGCGCGCCCCGCGCGGGGACGCTGGTCGTGCACGAGGGCGGGTGCCTGGCCCTGCGGCACTCCCCCGCCGCCGGCGGTGGGACCCGGGTGGTGGCCGTCCCGGTGGGCAGTTCCGTGTCCGAGCGGGGCACGGTGTACGTTGTGGCCGGCGACGCCGACCGCAACGACGGGCCGGTCATGGCCGGGCATGTGGGAGCCCAGGTCCGGTTCAAAGGCCCCGAGGTGGTCCTGGGCGAGGTGGGCGGCAAAGGCGTCTTCATGCCGCCGGGCTGTAGAGCCGACGGCACTCGGATCCTGTTGGTCAAGCCCTGAAGGCCGCACTGCTCGGGCAGGCAACGGCGTCGTGAGTCCCCGGGCTGGCGTTGGGCAGCCGCCTAGGGCGTGTCTCCTAATGCCTTGAGCCAGATGGTGATGGCGCGCAGTACCACGCCGCCGCGGTAGGTCAGCGCGAGCTTGTCATAGCGGGTGGCCAAGGCCCGCCACTGCTTGAACACGTTGAAGGAGCGCTCCACCACGTTGCGGCGCTTGTAGGCCTCGGGGTCGTAACCGACGGGCCGTCCGCGCTTGGCACCGCGGCGGGTACGGTTGGCGATCTGGTCGGCCCGTTCCGGGATCACCGCCTGCACACCCTTGCGGCGCAGCAGCGCCCGGATGGCCTTGGAGGAGTAGGCCTTGTCGGCCAGGGCCCGCACCGGGGTGGTCCGGGGCCGTCCCCTGCCGGTGCGGGGCACGTACAGGCCGGCCAGGACGTGTTCGAACATCGGGGCGTCCCCGCCCTGGCCCGGGCCGAGCAGTATCACCAGCGGGCGCATGTTCCCGTCGCACAGGTGGTGGATCTTGGTGCTCAGCCCGCCCCGGGAGCGGCCGATCGCGTGGTCAGGCGGCTCCTGGCGCTGTTTCATGTAGTTCGTCAGGTCCCCCTGTGCTGCGCGTCAGGTTCGTGGCGTGCTGGTGCGCGCGGTTGATGGTCGAGTCGACCGAGACCTCCCAGTCGATCAGGCCGGCTGCGTCCGCGTGCCCGAGCAGCGCGGTGAGGATGGCGTCCCAGGTTCCGTCGCCGCTGAACCGGCGGTGGCGCTTCCAGATGGTCTGCCACGGGCCGAAGCACTCCGGCACATCGCGCCAAGCGATCCCGGTCCGGTACCGGTAGATGATGCCCTCGACCACCACCCGGTGGTCCCGGAACGGCCGGCCCGCCCCGGTGGCCGAGGGCATCAATGGCTCGATCAGCGCCCACTGCTCGTCGGTCAGGGCTTCAGTGCGTGTCACTCGTCCAGCATGTCAACGCGACCAGCCACCCATTAGGAGACACACCCTAGGCGGCTACCACGACACCGTCACCCCGCGGGCCGAAACCGCCAGCGTTGACGAACTCCGCGACACCGGACTGCTGATGGTCCCGTTGATCCCCAACCGCACCATCGTGCAGGAGGCCAGGACCGCACGCTCCTGGTACGGCGACTACCGAAAGGGCCGCCCCGTCGTCGACGCATACACCGAGATCACCAGGAAGGTCCTCAGCGCATGAGCACCCAACCAGACCGCCCCGAAACCTTGCCCCGCCGCAACCGGCCTCAACCGGCTCCAGATGAGGCGGTTGACCCCGTCGTGCCCACGGTTCGCACCAGTGAAGGTCAGCCGTCCCAGGTGCAGGCCCCGGCAGGGTCGGCCCGAACAACCCGGCGAGGGCAAGCCACCGTGCAGCTCGGAGTTCGCGTCACTGAGGACATCGCAGACCTCGTCGCGGCAGAAGCTGACCGTCGCGGCATCAGTCAACGCGCCGTCGTCGAAGAAGCGCTCCGCGCCCACCTCGGCGGCTGATCCTGTGACGGCTGACTTCCGCGATGCGTCAGTCCGCCCACACCGCCAACGGCATCAGTTGGGAACTACCTGGGGCCGCTGAGGACGAAGCCCGGGCGATCACCGACGCGAGCTAACCCAGACCCTGAATCAGCTCAGGTCCGTTGTTGCGCACGTTGCCTATGGCGGTCCCGACTTCGGTCAGGGTCCATGCTGAGGCGGTCTGGTAGGCCTGGTTCCGCACGTGCTCGACCAGTGCTTCGGCTTCGCCTGCGGAGGCTAGCTTCTCGGGGTTCAGCCAGGTGTGCATGGTGTCGCGGTCCATGGGCAGGGGTAGGCGGTCGTGCAGGCCGGCCAGTTGTTCCAAGGTGGCCTCGCCGGTGCCGGTCTTGGGGGAGGGGCCGGTCAGGATGGTGCAGCTCAGAAGCCACCTGCCCTCATCGCCCTCCGCATCAGCCGGGTCTTTCCACCACTCGTAGAGCCCGGCGAAGTAAATCAGGGAGCCGTCTGCGGGGTGAACGAAGAAGGGCCGCTTCGGTGTGCCCTTGGGTGCATCTGCGGGGGGTTTGAGCCATTCGTAGTACCCGTCGACCGGGACCGCGCACCGTTTGGCTTTCACGGCAGCGCGAAAGGTTGGTTTCGTGGAGACGGTTTCCGAGCGGGCGTTGAAGGCCCGCGAGCCGACGGATACGTCCTTGGCCCATGGCGGGACCAGGCCCCATCGGGCCACGTGGATTTCCCGGCGGGTCTCGTCCTCGATCGCTCGTTCTAGGATGATGGGAACCTCGCTGGTCGGTGCGACGTTCCAGTTCGGTCGAAGCACCAGCTCTTCCTCGGGCTCGACCGCACCGGCATCTGCCACCAGGTCGCCGATGGCTCGGGCCATCACATACCGTCCACACATGAGGCCCAGTCTGCCGCACGCGCTCCTGCGGGCCGAGGGCACAAAGGCCGAACGGATGAACATCACTGCCTCCATCGAGACTATCCCCGACGATGACACGGGTCGTGGAGATCGGCAGGCCGATGAGCTGCCGGTTGAGGCCGAGTCCTATGAGGCGGGGGTTGCCGCGCTGCGTGCCCGGGTGCCTGAGGGCTGGTGGATCATGAATCTGCGGCGCACCGAGTACAAAGCCGAAGACCCCTCACCACTGGTCCCGGGGTCTGCGGGAGTCCTTCACAGGCGGACAGTGACGAGCTCGTCCCAATGGGTGGTGGCCCTGGGGGAGAGCATGGCCCGGCGCATCTGCCACGACGGCGGTGTTCCGAGGCCGCCGTATCCCAGGCCGACGCTCCCGACCCCGAAGCGGGCCACCACGGCGTCCAGGGTGGGGCCGAGATTGCGGCCCTCCCCGGGTGGGCCGAGGCCGGGCAGGGTCTCGGCCTGGCCTGCGGGGCGCAGATCGGTGAGCACGACGCCAGCCCGCACGTACCGGGTGCCCGGGCGGATCAGCTCGGCCAAGCCCAGGGATCCACGAGCGATCGTCACTGGCTCTGCCGTGGGCACGGGTAGGACGGCGCTGATCTGGGGCGAGTGGGGTTCCTGGTCCGTGGCGAACGGCGAGGTCGACGCCCAAGCGGTAAGGACCCGGGCTTCTTGTCCGGCATTGCGTAGCCGGGAGGCGAGTTGCTGGGCGTAGATGGAGAGGACTTGGCGCATGGCCGGGGTGGTGGTGACCGGTTCCGAGAAGGATCGGGAGTAGATGAGCTGGTCTTTGTACTGGCGAGGTTCTTCCTCGAGGGGGATGCACGGGGTGCCGCGCAGTTCGCGCACGGTGCGCTCCAGGACCACCGAGAACCGCCGGCGCATCTGCCCGGGGTCTTGGGCGGCGAGGTCTGCGGCGGTATGGATATTCAGATTCGCTAGGCGGCGGCCCAGCCGGCCGGCCACGCCCCAGAGATCAGTGACGGGGATGCTGGCCAGAATGGTGTCTCGTTGGGTGGGGGAGTAGGCCCCGAAGTGACACACTCCGACCCGGGACAGCGGGGCGGAACGCTTCACCCCGAGGAGGGCAACCTTCGCCAACGTCTTGGTGGGGGCGATGCCCACGCGCACCGGAATCCCGGTGCAGCGGGCCACGTCCTCGCGGATACGCCGGCCGGCCTGGATCACCTCTTCGACGGTGCCGCGCAGGCTGATGAAGGACTCGTCGATGCTGTAGACCTCCTGCCAGGCGGCGTGCCGGCCGATGACCTCCATGACCCTCGCCGAGAGGCTGCCGTAGAGCTCGTAGTTGGAGGACCGTGCCACGATCCCCTGGGTGGCGGCGACGGGCTCGAGCTTGAACCACGGGATCCCCATCGGGACCCCCAGTACCTTGGCCTCCTGGGACATGGCCACCACGCAGCCGTCGTTGTTGGACAACACCACCACCGGGCGGTCCTCCAGGCGCGGGTCGAAGACCCGCTCACACGAGGCATAGAAGCTGGCGCAGTCCACCAGAGCGATCACGGCCTCACGAGGTGCGGGAGACATGATGCAGTGCCACCGTGACCACACCCCAGACCCGCAGATCCGAGAGCGAGGGAACGGCAATGTCGGGATACGCCGGGTTCTCCGAGGAGAGCACCACCCGGTCCGCTTCGATTCTGAGCCGTTTCACGGTCAGTTCGCCATCAAGCACGGCGATCACCACGTGGCCGTGCTGGGGGCGGATCGAGCGGTCCACCACCAGTTCGTCGCCGTCCCAGATCCCGGCACCGGTCATGGAGTGCCCTCGCGCCCGCACTAGGTACGTCGAGGCCCGGTTGGGCATCAGGTGATCCGTCAGATCAATCTCGGCGGTGGTGTAGTCCTGGGACGGCGAGGGGAAGCCGGCCTCCACCACGCCGTCATTGACGCGCGTTCGCAGCTGCTCCCCGAGCCCTTCGGCGAGAGCCCGGACCTCGGTTGCCAGCAAGCCCTCACCTCACGCGAATCGAAAGTATGTTCGATTGCCAATCGTGCATGTGGTAAGCAGGCGGCAATTCCACCCGAGGGCTATGTAGCCGCATTTTGTGCTACAGTTTAGGAATGGGGGTGGAGCGGACGCGTAGCGCTGACAAGCACGGGATAACCCGAGAGGGTGCGCTCTGCGCCATGATGCATGCCGAGGTGACAGCAGAAATCGAGGGCGAGCCAGGGGATCAGACCATCGTGTATATCGGCCACTCGCATGGGCGGACTGAGCGCTACCTCGAAGTGATCGCGGCCCACTAACCACCCCGCACCGTCGTCGTCTTCCACGTCGTGGACCTCACCGATCAGTTCCGATACCTATTGCATGAAGGAGAAGCGCCATGACCGCCGATACGTACGAAGAGCTGGCCGGCCGGGCTGCGCGTGGAGACCTGACCGTGAAGCCGGGCACCATTCGGCGCGGCGAGGATGCCCGCCCCGATGCGCGCCACGCTCTCGTGGAAGCAACTGGAGCGGCAAGCCCACAGGAGGCCGTGCGGCTGGCCGTGGGGCGGCCGCCGGCCGGGACGAAACGAGGGCCCTCACCTGTCGTTCGGGCCCGCGTGCCGCAGGCCCTGAAGGATCGCGTGCATGCTCTTGCGGAGCGCGAGCAGCGCGACGAGTCCGACATCGTGCGTGAGGCCGTCGCTGCGTACCTCGAGCTGCGACATGTTTCCTGACCCTGGGTGGTAATCGTCCCTGGGCGACGGAGCGTTACCCGGTGCTGTCGGTGGCCGCGCCGCTCAGGTCGCGATTGATCTGCGGTTCGCCGGAGTCCTCGAAGATGATGAGGACATCCTGATGGACGGTGCCGTCCGGCATGGTGATGTCGGCGCGGAGTGCATTGCCGCGCCAGCCCTTATCTTCGACTGATTCGACCCCGTACTTGTTGGCGACATTTTCCTGGATGTTGGACTGCGAGGCGAAGTGTCCGTAGATCGAATAGGCGAGAGTCGCCAGACCGAGCACGAGAATGCCTGCACCCGCGAACACCTCGCGGACGGCGTCTTTGATCCGGTCCGGCCCGGCGTAGCGGGCGTCCTCGTCATCCAAGTGGGCTTGGTAGCGTTTGCGGCGCCACAGCCCGTGGGCGAGGACCGCCAGCCCCGCGATCGTCACGAGTGTGCCGATCCATTGGGTGACGAGTGGGGTCTGGAGGTCGATCGGGGCGTACATGACTTTATTGTCTCCCGGATGCCCCAGCCGGGAGTCTTCTGGTCGTGTACCAGTCGCGGGACAAGGCGGCCGGGAGGCCGGGCCTATCATGGGCCACTATGGATCCAGCACCCCAGAAGCCGGCGGATCATGTGCCGGTTGATAGCTTTGCGAACCGATATGGGCGGACCCAGCGTGCTCGGCCGTCATTCGGGTCCCGCTGGGGCAAATGGATTGCCGTCACCGCCCTAGTGCTCGCCGTGGCCGCTACTGCCTGGTTGGCATTCCCGACCTCGCAGGACTCTCTGTCCTGGAAAGACGTCGGCTACGCCATTGACTCCCCGACCCGGGCCTCGGTGACGTTCGAAGTCACCAAAGATTTCGAAGACACCGTGGCCTGCGCCATTCAAGTGCTTTCCGAAAACTATGCCATCGTGGGCTGGCGGACCGTCACCATCGGTCCGGCGAAGGTCGAGGATGCCACAGGCGGTTCCCTTCCCTCGGACAAGTCTCAGTACTACGACGTCAACCTGCGCACCGATTCTCTCGGGGTGAACGGCGGCGTCAACTCCTGCTGGATCGAGCAGGACGTCTGAGCCTGGATCTCCTGCCTGCACCTCATTCACCGCACCTCCATCGCGCCCCCTGAGTACTGGTCGCCTGATGAAAAGGGTTCGCCCGCCTCTCGAAGGACCCCCTCGAGAAGGCGGCCGCGATACCCTGTCGCCGGTCGCTTGATACCTCTTCGCCGGGCATGACATCAGGGACTGGGGTGGGGCGCCCCCGGCATTCCATAAGTCGTCGAAGAGCTGGAGGAGCCGCCGACCCTCAGGAGAAGCAACATCAGGCTCCGAGGCGGCGGGCGGAAATCCGGTTCTACTACACTGCGTAGAAGTAGTTTTGGTCATCATCTGCCTAAGGAAGCGCTATGCGTCGCCTCACCCTCGGACTCAGCGTCCTTCTCATCGCCATTGGTTCCATCGCCTATATCGCCACGTCGTTCGCCAGCTGGACAGCACTGATCCCGGCCTTGCTCGGAGTCGTGATCTTGATTGCAGGTCTTATCAGCTTGAAGAAGCAGAAGCTCGGTGTCCACCTTGCCCTGGCCGTCGCCGTGCTCGGCGTGCTCGGCACATCGATGAACGTCCTGCAGCTCGGCGCGCTGATCGCCGGCGACGCGGAGCGTCCGACGGCTGTGCTCATCAGCACGATTACCTTCGCCCTGCTCATCTTGTACGTGGCGCTCGGCATCCACTCGTTCGTCACTGCCCGCCGCTGGAAAGCCGCGGAGGCCTGACCACCAGCATGGCTGAGGGCCCCGTCAGCGTTCCTTGTCTGGGCGGTAAGGGCCCCCAGCTTTATCGCCAGAAGGAGGCTGCCGCAGCCGGGAGGCCGTGCTCCGTACGAGGATCAACTGGGTGGTGAAGCTGCGGGAGTTGGCAGTTCAATCAGACCCGGTCAGGGGCCGGTGAAGGCGGGGAGGAACTGGATGAAGACGGAGCCGGCGACGCCGACGTAGACGACGGCGATGAGGGTCCCGGCCCAGCCGGTGGCGAACCGGGCCACCGCCGGCGGGGCGGGGATCACGCCGTGGGCGAGGTTGCGGGCGGTGAGCAGGATGAACAGCGGGATCATGGCCGCCCAGACGATCATGCAGTACAGGCACAGGATGTAGATCTCGTACAGGGCTTGGAACCAGAGCCAGGTCACGAAGGCCATCCCTAGGGTGACCCCGGCCTGCAGTCCGGCCCAGTACCACCGGCCGGGTCGGGCCCCGGAGAGCACCACCATCGCGGTGGCCAGGACCACGGCGAAAGCGACGATGCCGATCAGCGGGTTGGGGAACCCGAATAGCTCGGACTGCCAGGTGCCCATCACCCGCCCGCAGGACACCCAGGGGTTGATGTCACAACTGGTGACGTGGCCAGGGTTCTCGTACAGGGCCAGGCGCTCGAGCACGAGGATGGCCGAGGCGATCCAGCCCACGGCTCCGGTGACCAACAGGATCAGCCCGAAGGTCCGATGGTCGGCGAACCAGGCCCGGGCGGGTGCCATCGCTGCTGGCGAGGGGGATGGCTTCGAGGGATGGGTGGAAATGGTCGAGCGTTCGGTCATGGTGGAGGGCTTTTTCTGGTCTCGGTCCACGGTCAGAAGGCGTTGCCGGCGGCAAGCCACCTAGTCCTGGACAGCGGCTTCAACGGCGGCGGTGAACTCTTCCAGGGTGGACGGGGCGAGCTGCTCGCCGTCGAGGTAGAACGTCGGGGTCCCGGAGACTCCCAAGGCGGTGCCGTCGGCGACATCAAGCTCAACACGTTCCCGGGTCGCCGGATCCGCCACGGCGGCATCGTAGGCAGCCATGTCCAGGCCGAGGTCCTCGGCATAGCCGCGGAACACATCGCTGCGGTCCTCCGTGGTGTGGCTCCACTCGGTCTGGGTCTCGAACATCCGCTGATACATCGGCTCGTAAGCATCCTGCTGGGCAGCGGCCTCCACAGCCACGGCCGCGGTGACCGAGTTCGGGTGGCCCGGCAGCGGGAAGTAACGGTTCACGAAGGTGACGGTGTCCGCATACTCCGCCCGTAACTCCTCGACAAAGGGATAGGCCGCGGCGCAGCCCTCACATTCGAAGTCCAGGAACTCCACCAGCACGGCCTTCTCGTTCGGCGCCTGGGAGAGCACCCGGCTGTTCTCCCGGACCAGCTGCCCGCCCTCTTGGCTCGGTTGTCCGGATTCCTGACCGGTGGACGCGCTGGCGTCTTGCGGTGGGGTGGTGGTGGCGCCGCGGGCCACGAAATAGCCGATGGTGCCGCCGACGATGACCAGGGCCAGCAGGACCCAGACCACGATCTTGGCCCGGCGCTGCCGGGACGGGGCGGAGTCGGCCTTGGTCGGGGTGGGGTCGGTGGAAGTCATGGTCGGTCCTATCCGGTCGGGTGTGGTCTCGAGAGTAGGGAGGGGTTTAGACGGGGGTGGTGAAGGTGCCGGCGAGGTTCTGCAGCTGGTAGATCCACAGGGTCCAGATCCCGGTGACCATCAGGACCCCGACGAGCACCAGCAGGATTCCGCCGATGATGTTGAAGGCCCGGATGTGACGGCGGACGAAGCCCAGGGTGCGGGTGACCCAGTCCAGGCCCATCGCGACCAGCACGAAGGGGATGCCCAACCCGAGGCAGTAGAGGAAGCCCAGCAGGGCCCCGCGCCAGGGGTCCCCGGTGGTGGTGCTCAATGCCAGCACGGCGCTCAGGGTGGGGCCCATGCAGGGGGTCCAGCCGAGGCCGAAGACCACTCCGAGCAGCGGAGCGCCGGCGATGCCGGTCTTCGGCTGGAAGGACATCTTCTTGGTGCCCTGCAGAAAGGGCAGCCAGCCGACCAACACCAGGCCCATGAGAACGACGAATACCCCCAGGATCCGGATCAGCAGGTCCTGCCACTGCAGCAGCCAACCACCGATCACTCCGAAGGCGGCCCCGTAGGCGGTGAAGACCGCGGCGAAACCGAGGATAAACAGTCCCACCCCGGTCATCACCCGGCGCCGGTTGTCTTCCCGGCGCGGGTCGGCTAACCCGGAGACGTAGCCGAGGTAGCCGGGGACCAGGGGAAGAATGCAGGGGGAGAGGAAGGAGACCAGGCCGGCCACCGCGGCCAGTGGCATGGCGACCAGCAGGGCCCCGGACTGGACCGTTTCGGCAAAGAATCCGCCGATGCTCATGCTGCCCTCCCGAGGGGCGTCCTCCGGAGACCAGGATGAAGTGGGGGGCGTCGGTGACAGGCGGTCACGTACGGTCCTCTCTGCTACGGCGTGCGGGGCTCCGCATCGGCCGGGGCCCCGCACGACACTACATCAGGTGCTGTATAGTTCAGCGCATGCTGACTATTGCCACGCGACTGGATGTGATGCACCGGCTGGGGCGGGCGATGGCCGATCCCACTCGGTCCCGGATTCTACTGTCCCTGCTGGAGTGCCCGGGATATCCGGCGGAGTTGGCCCGGGATCTGGGGTTGAGTCGGTCGAACGTGTCCAACCACCTGACCTGCCTGCGGGACTGCGGGATCGTGGCCGTCGCGCCCGAGGGGCGCCGCACCCGGTACGCGATCGCCGATGCACACCTGACCCGCGCGCTGACCGCCCTAGTCGAGGTGACCCTGGCCGTGGATGCCTCCGCCCCGTGCATGGACCCGGGCTGCTCGGTGCCCGGGT
>NZ_JBHLWH010000060.1:0-958 GCF_042433045.1 Citricoccus parietis
TCGTTCAGTGTTGTAGTGCTCCAGCCAAGGGGCAAGGGCGGCCTGACGAGTCGCGTTGGAGGTGAAGACCTGGCGGTAGGCCCACTCGGTGGCCAGGGTGCGGTTGAAGCGCTCCACCTTGCCGTTCTGCCATGGGCAGTGCGGTCGGATGAACTTGTGTCGGGCCCCGATCTCCGCGATCGCAGCGCGTACATCGGTGGAGCGCCGGTATGACCAGTGGTTGTCGGTGATGACTCGCTCGATGCTGGCGATGCCATGGGCGGCGAAGTACGCCGCGGCACGCAGGATGAACGCCCCGCAGGTGGCGCCCTTCTCGTCGGGCAGCACTTCCGAGTAGGCCAGGCGGGAGTGGTCATCGACCATGGAGTGCACGAAGTCATAGCCGGACCGGGCCCTCTTCTGGGCCGAGGTCCTGCCCATCATGCGGCCATGGGCCCGCCAACCACCCCCGTCCGGGATCTTCCCGAGCTTCTTCACGTCCACGTGCACCAGCTCTCCCGGGCGGGCGCGTTCGTAGCGCACCACGGTGGTCTTCGAGGCCCGAATGGGCTCCCCGGTCATCGGGTCGCAGTCCCGCAGGTACGGCACCCGGTGCCGGACCAGGATGCGAGAGATCGTCCGGGCCGGCACCCCGGTCAGCGAGGCCAGCACCGCCGGTCCGGCCCGGTGCTCCCACCGGGCGGACACGACCCGATCCTCGGTCTGGCCGGGGGTCTTGGTCGGCATCGTGTGCGGCCTGGAGGACCGGTCTTGAAGGCCGACCTCGCCCTCGGTGGCATACCGGCCGATCCACTTGTACACGCACTTGCGGGAAACCCCCATCGCGGCGGCGATATGCGGGGGTTTCCACCCGTCCTGGTGGCGCTGGATGATCAATCGGCGGCCATGAACGGTCAGCCGGGCATTACGGTGGGACACGGGAGCCTCCTGTGTGCTGGTGCAGCCTTCGACAAGCCAC
>NZ_JBHLWH010000061.1:0-1814 GCF_042433045.1 Citricoccus parietis
GTGTACGCGTCCTTCTGGCAGGTGCTGATCCAGGTCCTGTACGGGGTAGCAGATGTGGACAACGTGGCCATGAACACGGCCCGGTCCTACGGGCTCGGTCCGCTGGCGCGGCTTCGCTACGTCATCTTCCCCACGGCGTTGCCGTACCTGATGACGGGGGTGCGCCTGGCCTCGGCCGTGGCCCTGATCCTGGCGATCACCGCCCAGCTGATCATCGGCAACCCGGGCCTGGGCGCGGAGATCGCCAAGGCCCAGTCCGGTGGCTCCTACGTGGCGATGTACGCCCTGATCCTGGCGACCGGCCTGCTCGGCGTCCTCATCAACCTGGTCATGCGCATGATCGAGCGCAAGGTGCTGTCCTGGCACTCCTCGGTCCGAACGGAGGTCGCCACATGAGCGCCGAAATCCCCCTCGCCACGCACACCAACCTGCCGGACAGCCCCACCGGGGCCGCCCAGGCCAACCGGTCCGTCTCCCCGAAGGGTCCGTCGGGGTCCCAGCGGCCCCGCCCTGCCGCCAAGCGCGCCTGGGGTGCGGCCAAGGGCCTGTTCTTCATCGCGGCCCTGCCCGTGATCCTCGTGCTGATCTGGTACATCTCCACCGCGGTGGGGGAGAAGAACTTCTTCGTTCCCACCCCGGCACTGCTGGTGGAGACCTTCTTCGAGACCTGGACCGGGGACCGGATCACCACGGACGTGATCCCCTCGCTGACCCGCCTGCTGGTCGGCATCGCCGGCTCGATCATCATCGGCATCGTCGGCGGCCTGCTGATCGGCTCGGTCCGCTGGCTGCGCGCCCTGACCGAGCCCACGCTTGAGTTCTTCCGCGCTATCCCGCCGACCGTGCTGATCCCGGTGCTGATGCTGCTGATCGGCATCGGGGACGACATGAAGGTCGCGGTGATCATCTCCGGGGCGGTCTGGCCGATCCTGCTGAACACCATCGAGGGCGTGCGGTCCATGGACGAGGTCCTGGCCGACACCACGCACACCTACGGGATCACCGGGTTCAACCGGGTCCGCTACCTGATCCTGCCCTCGGCCATGCCGCAGATCATGGCCGGCATCCGCCAGTCCCTCTCGATCGCGCTGATCCTGATGGTCATCTCCGAGATGTTCGCCGCCTCCTCCGGGCTGGGCTTCACGATCGTGCAGTTCCAGCGGTCCTTCGCGATCCCGGAGATGTGGTCCGGCATCGTGCTGCTGGGCATCATCGGCGTGATCATGTCCTTCATCTTCCAGCTGATCGAGCGCAACGTGCTGCGCTGGTACCACGGCCTGAGGGAGATCGAGAATGCAGCCTGAGCCCACCGAACCCGTCAGCCCCGATTCAGTGCACGCTGATTCATCCCCCGAGTCTCACACCGAAAAGGAAGCCACCATGACTTCTGACCAGACCTCCACCGCACCTGCCTCAGCCACCACGGGCACCGTCGTCTCCCAGGGCGGCGTGGCCGAGACCCCGGACGGACTGATCACCGTCGGCAAGACCCTCCCGGACGGCGAGGCCATGCTCTCCGTGCGGAACATGAAGAAGGTGTACCACACCGACGGCGGCGACATCGAGGCCGTCCGGAACCTCACCTTCGACCTGCCCCAGGGCCAGCTGGCCTGCCTGGTCGGTCCCTCCGGATCGGGCAAGACCACCCTGCTCAAGTGCATCGCGGGACTGCTGGCCCCCAGCGCCGGGGAGGTCACCCTGCACGGCAAGAAGGTCACCGGCCCGCCGAAGTCCATGGCCGTGGTCTTCCAGGAGTACGGCCGCTCCCTGTTCCCCTGGATGCGGGTCCGGGACAACGTGGAACTGCCCCTGAA
>NZ_JBHLWH010000062.1:0-1295 GCF_042433045.1 Citricoccus parietis
CCACCGGTGTGATCCTTCGAGTCAACCTTGCACAGAATCCTCGAAAGGAGTCACCACGGTGACCGCTCCTTATATTGTCGACCCTGCCGGCCTCCTGGGCGAAGCCCTGTCCGAAGCCTCCCCGGATCTGATGCGCAACCTGCTGCAGACCGTGATCAATTCACTGCTCTCCGCCGACGCTGACGCGGTCGTCGGCGCCGAGTGGGGCAAACCCACGAGCACGCGCACGGCCCAGCGCAACGGCTACCGCCACCGCGAGCTGGACACCCGGGTCGGGACCCTCGACGTGGCCATCCCCAAGCTCCGATCCGGGACCTACTTCCCCGAGTGGCTGCTCGAGCGCCGCAAACGAGCCGAGTCCGCGCTGATCACCGTGGTGGCGGACTGCTACCTGGCCGGGGTCTCCACTCGCCGGATGGACAAACTCGTCAAGACCCTGGGCATCAACGCGCTGTCGAAGTCCCAGGTCTCGCGGATGGCCGAGGACCTCGACGAGCAGGTCGAGACCTTCCGCCACCGGCCCCTGGACGAGGCCGGTCCGTTCACGTTCGTGGCCGCCGATGCGCTGACCATGAAGGTCCGCGAGCATGGCCGCGTGATCAACGCGGTGGTGCTGCTGGCCACCGGGGTCAACGGCGACGGGCACCGCGAAGTCCTCGGGATGCGGGTGGCCACTTCCGAGACCGGTGCGGCGTGGAACGAGTTCTTCGCCGACCTCGTTGCCCGCGGGCTGACCGGGGTGAAGCTGGTGACCTCGGACGCCCACACCGGATTGAAGGAGGCGATCGCGGCCAACCTGCCTGGCGCCTCCTGGCAGCGTTGCCGGACCCACTACGCGGCCAACCTGATGGGCATCACCCCGAAGAGCATGTGGCCGGCCGTCAAGGCGATGCTGCACAGCGTGCACGACCAGCCCGACGCCACCAGCGTGAACGCCCAGTTCGACCGGCTGCTGGACTACGTCGGCGAGAAGTTGCCCGCAGTGGCCGAGCACCTCGACGTCGCCCGCGCCGATGTCCTGGCCTTCACTACGTTCCCGAAGGACGTGTGGACCCAGATCTGGTCCAATAACCCCCAGGAGCGGCTCAACCGCGAGATCCGGCGCCGCACCGACTCCGTCGGCATCTTCCCCAACCGGGCAGCCATCGTGAGGCTGGTCGGGGCCGTGCTGGCCGAGCAGACAGATGAATGGACCGAAGGCCGACGCTACCTCGGCCTCGAAGTCTTGGCCCGCTGCCGACTCACCCCCGTCGAGAACACCGGAGACGAGGTGGCCACCGAACCAGAAACCACAC
>NZ_JBHLWH010000063.1:0-2012 GCF_042433045.1 Citricoccus parietis
AACCCGTCCGCCGGATGACCAAGGGTTCCAGGGTCAAGCTAATCTGCCCTGGGTAAGTCGGGACCTAAGGCGAGGCCGACAGGCGTAGTCGATGGACAACGGGTTGATATTCCCGTACCGGCGAAGAACCGCCCATGCTGAGTCGGTGATACTAACCGCCCGAACCTGCCTGGATCCCCTTCGGGGGACGTGGTGGGGGGAGCGCGGGACCTGAACCGGTAAGGCAAGCGTATTAACAGGTGTGACGCAGGAAGGTAGCCGGGCCAGGCAATGGAATTGACCTGGTCCAAGGGTGTAGGGTGTCTGGTTGGCAAATCCGCCAGGCGTGTGCCTGAGACCCGATAGGCCCCCACTGAAGTGGGGGATCCGGTGATCCTATGCTGCCAAGAAAAGCATCGACGCGAGGTTCTAGCCGCCCGTACCCCAAACCGACACAGGTGGTCAGGTAGAGAATACTAAGGCGATCGAGAGAATCATGGTTAAGGAACTCGGCAAAATGCCCCCGTAACTTCGGGAGAAGGGGGGCCCTGAGCCTGAAGCCCACTTGCTGGGTGGAGGGTGTATGGGCCGCAGAGACCAGGGGGAAGCGACTGTTTATCAAAAACACAGGTCCGTGCGAAGTCGCAAGACGATGTATACGGACTGACTCCTGCCCGGTGCTGGAAGGTTAAGAGGACCGGTTAGCAACTTGTTGCGAAGCTGAGAATTTAAGCCCCAGTAAACGGCGGTGGTAACTATAACCATCCTAAGGTAGCGAAATTCCTTGTCGGGTAAGTTCCGACCTGCACGAATGGAGTAACGACTTCCCCGCTGTCTCAACCGTGAACTCGGCGAAATTGCACTACGAGTAAAGATGCTCGTTACGCGCAGAAGGACGGAAAGACCCCGAGACCTTTACTATAGTTTGGTATTGGTGTTCGGTGTGGCTTGTGTAGGATAGGTGGGAGACGTTGAAGCATGGACGCTAGTTCGTGTGGAGTCATCGTTGAAATACCACTCTGGTCACTCTGGACATCTAACTTCGGCCCGTGATCCGGGTCAGGGACAGTGCCTGATGGGTAGTTTAACTGGGGCGGTTGCCTCCCAAAATGTAACGGAGGCGCCCAAAGGTCCCCTCAGCCTGGTTGGCAATCAGGTGTCGAGTGCAAGTGCACAAGGGGGCTTGACTGTGAGAGCGACAGCTCGAGCAGGGACGAAAGTCGGGACTAGTGATCCGGCGGCCCGTTGTGGAACGGCCGTCGCTCAACGGATAAAAGGTACCTCGGGGATAACAGGCTGATCTTGCCCAAGAGTCCATATCGACGGCATGGTTTGGCACCTCGATGTCGGCTCGTCGCATCCTGGGGCTGGAGTAGGTCCCAAGGGTTGGGCTGTTCGCCCATTAAAGCGGTACGCGAGCTGGGTTCAGAACGTCGTGAGACAGTTCGGTCCCTATCCTCTGCGCGCGCAGGAAATTTGAGAAGGTCTGTCCTTAGTACGAGAGGACCGGGACGGACGAACCTCTGGTATGTCAGTTGTACCGCCAGGTGCACCGCTGATTAGCTACGTTCGGGAAGGATAACCGCTGAAAGCATCTAAGCGGGAAGCCAGCTTCGAGATGAGATTTCCACGACCTTCGGGTCGGGAGGCCCCCAGCAGATCACTGGGTTGATAGGCCGGACGTGGAAGCAAGGACTAACGACTTGTGAAGCCGACCGGTACTAATAGGCCGATAACTTACACACACAAGCATCTCTCATACACGCTTCAAAGGGTATGAGAGGGCCAGATGCGTAGCGTCCACTATGCGGTTGCGGAACAACAACCAACCGAACCACCACCCCCCTGTGGGGTGGGTAAAAAACTGAACAGTGCAACAGTAGTAGTGTTGTCACCACCAAGACGACCCACGACCAACACCCACCCCAGCCCCAGAGGTTGTGTGGACGGTGTTGACAGTTGGGTAAGAGAGTTACGGCGGTCATAGCGTGGGGGAAACGCCCGGTCCCATTCCGAACCCGGAAGCTAAGACC
>NZ_JBHLWH010000007.1:0-4821 GCF_042433045.1 Citricoccus parietis
GCGACAGTCCCACCCGGAAGGACTAGACCGTGACCGTCTATAGCAAGCCGTCCTGCGTGCAGTGCAATGCCACCTACCGGGCCCTGGAGAACAAGGGCATCGCCTACGAGACCGTGGACCTGTCCCAGGATGCTGGGGCTCTAGAGCGGATCCGGACCCTCGGCTACATGCAGGCCCCCGTCGTGATCACCGAGACCGGCGATCACTGGTCCGGCTTCCGCCCCGACAAGATCGAAGAACTAGCCAAGCAGGCCACCGCAGAACTGCGTCGGACCTGATGCAGGGACAGCTCGACGCCCTGGACTACCCCGAGGCGTAGATGAGCCCGGGGGCGGCGGGGCCGATGACTGCCCCTCCGTCCCCTCCGGTATCCGCCGTGCTCCGTGGACTGGCGACCAGCGGCCGCAGCAGGAGGGCCGTGGATGGCAACGGTGCATCCGGCCCAGGCTCACACAGCAGTAGACCCAGCTGATAGAGCGGCATCCATGACCCTCACCGAAGCAGAGAGGGAAGACTCCAAGAACCCAGGCCAGCCCCTACTCGACGAAAAGTAGTAATAGTAGTAGGCTGACTATTATTACTTCTCGTTCTAGGGAGCTTCGATGGTCGAAATGTCCACCCCGACCGTGAGCGACCGCGTCTTCGCGGCCTGTGACCAGCTCGAGGCCGCCGGAGAGCGCATCACCGTGGCTACGGTGCGGAAGCAGGCCCAGGTCTCCATGCAGGATGCCTCCGAGGGCGTGCGCGCCTGGCGGCAGGCCCACGCGCAGGCTCAGTCCGTGCCCGAACCTCCCGAGGCCGTGGCCCGGGCCCTGAATGGCGCTTGGGGGGCAGCCCTGACGGCCGCGCGGACGGAGGTTGAACACCTGGCCACCGAGGCCAGGCAGGCCCAAGAGCACGCCGAAGCCGAAGCGGCCGACCTCTTGGCAGCCATCACCGAGACGGAAGTCAGTCGCGATGAAGCCCGTAGCGAGCTCGAGCGAATCCGGGCCGAGCTGACCAGGGCCCAAGCCGAACAGCAGCAGGCCATCGGAAAAGCGTCGGATGCCATCCAGGCCCGCGCCCGCGAGGAGGGCCGTAGGGAGCAAGCGGTGAACGAAGCGGGTCGGCTACGAGGAGAGCTTGACGAGGCCAAGGAGCGGGTCCGCGAGTTCCAAGACATCGCCGACCAGGCGAAAGCGCAGGCCCAGCAAGACCGCCATGCGCGGGCCCAGGCCGAAGCGGAGACGAAAACGGCGCGAACAGCCCTCACGGAGGCCGAGATCAGTCGGGACGAGGCCTTCAGCACCCTCAAAGACTGCCGAGCTGACCTGACCAAAGTGCAGGCCGAGCGGGATCAAGCGGTCGAGACCGCGGCCCAAGCCCGTCAAGACCAAGCCCAGGAGAAGGCCACCCGCCAGCAGGCGGAAGCCGAGGTGGCACAGCTGCGGAAAGATCTCAAGAGTTCCCGGGAAAAGCTCCGCAAGACCGACACCGAGACGAAGTCTCTGCGTACCGAGCTGAGCGCGGCTCAAGAAGAAATTCGGACGCTGCGCGACTAAAATCTCCCCCTGGCAAGGGGTCGGCCGCCCCCTTGCGTGGGCCCGGCGTCGCCGCCCAGACCGGGGGGGTCCGCGGTGCAGGCCCGCTTGGAAACCCGGCCAGCGTCCGTGGTTCTTCACCGTGTCGAGCCTGGCCCCGTGCTGCGGCCGGTGTCTGTCCCCCGGCAAGAGCATCGGGGGAGGGAAGGATCATCTCGGCCTTGGAGCGGCTTGGCGGAACTCGTCAGGTCCCGCCGCCGGCGACCGGTAGGCCTCAGGGGAAAACCTGGCCTCATGAGCCTCGCGAGTGCCAAGCGGTGATCGGCACGGACGCCCGGCCGAGAAGCATGATGACGTCAGGTAGACCATTAACCATGTGCGCTTCTCGCACAGGGTGAGGACTCGGGTAGTGGTGTTCGCCCTACCTCCAGGCCTGCTAGGTACACGGCCAGAGCAAGGATGGCGGCGACGGTGGCGATCATGCGGGTTCGTCTCTGAACGGTGTTGTGCGTCTGGTCCCTGCGGGGCGCAACTCAGGTGAGATGTTCGGCGCCGCCTGGGGCCAGTGCCGGTCAGGGGCCGGTAAAGGCGGGGAGGAACTGGATGAAGACGGAGCCGGCGACGGCGACGTACACGACGGCAATCAGGGTCCCGGCCCACCCGGTGGCGAACCGGGCCACCGCCGGCGGGGCGGGGATCACGCCGTGGGCCAGGTTGCGGGCGGTGAGCAGGATGAACAGCGGGATCATGGCCGCCCAGACAATCATGCAGTACAGGCACAGGATGTAGATCTCGTACAGGGCCTGGAACCACAGCCACCCCACGAACCCCATCCCCAGGGTGACCCCGGCCTGCAGTCCGGCCCAGTACCAGCGGCCGGGTCGGGCCCCGGAGAGCACCACCATCGCGGTGGCCAGCACCACGGCGAAGGCGACGATGCCGATCAGCGGGTTCGGGAAGCCGAACAGCTCGGACTGCCAGGTGCCCATCACCCGCCCGCAGGACACCCAGGGGTTGATGTCGCAGCTGGTGGTGTGGCCGGGGTCCTCGTACAGGGCGAGGCGCTCGAGGACCAGGATCGCCGAGGCGATCCAGCCGACGGCGCCGGTGACGAGCAGCACCACCCCGAACGGGCGGTGCCGGGCGAGGGCCGGCGTCCCCGCCGCCTCGGAGGCCGGTCCGGCGCCGGCCGGGGGCTCGGAGGGGTGTTCGGCGGGGTGGTCCGTGGTGGTGGGGGTTGTCATGGGCGGGTCGGCGTCCGGGGCAGGGGTGCGCATGTGGCGGCTCAGTTCTTGGCGGCGGCGTCGACCTCGGCGCGGAACTGCTCGAGGGTGTTCAGGGTGAGCGGCTTTCCGTCCAGGAAGAAGGTCGGGGTGCCCTGCACGCCCAGGGCGGCCCCGTCGGCCAGGTCCTGCTCGATCCGGGCGCGGGTGGCCGGGTCGGCCACCGCAGCATCGTAGGCGGCCATGTCCAGGCCCAACTTCTCGGCGTAGCCGCGGAACACCGGGCTGCGGTCCTCGGCGGTGTGGCTCCACTGCTCCTGGGTGTCGAACATCTTCTGATACATGGCCTCGTACGCCCCCTGCTGGGCTGCGGCCTCCACGGCGGTGGCGGCGGTCATCGAGTTCGGGTGGCCCGGCAGCGGGAAGTAGCGGTGCACGAAGGTCACCGTGTCTCCGTACTCGGCGCGCAGGTCCTCCACGACCGGGTAGGCCGCGGCGCAGCCCTCACATTCGAAGTCCAAGAACTCCACCAGCACGGCCTTCTCGTTCGGTGCCTGGGAGAGCACCCGGCTGTTCTCCCGGACCAGCTGCCCGGTCTCTTGGCTCGGCTGTCCGGATTCCTGACCGGTGGACGCGCTGGCGTCTTGCGGTGGGGTGGTGGTGGCGCCGCGGGCCACGAAATAGCCGATGGTGCCGCCGACGATGACCAGGGCCAGCAGGACCCAGACCACGATCTTGGCCCGGCGCTGCCGGGACGGGGCGGAGTCGGCCTTGGTCGGGGTGGGGTCGGTGGGAGTCATGGTCGGTCCAATCCGTGGGGTCGGGAGTCAGGGGCAGGGGTTTAGACGGGGGTGGTGAAGGTGCCGGCGAGGTTCTGCAGCTGGTAGATCCACAGGGTCCAGATCCCGGTGACCATCAGGACCCCGACGAGCACCAGCAGGATCCCGCCGATGATGTTGAAGGCCCGGATGTGGCGGCGGACGAAGCCCAGGGTGCGGGTGACCCAGTCCAGGCCCATCGCGACCAGGACGAAGGGGATGCCCAGGCCCAGGCAGTAGAGGAAACCCAGCAGGGCCCCGCGCCAGGGGTCTCCGGTGGTGGTGCTCAATGCCAGCACGGCGCTCAGGGTGGGGCCCATGCAGGGGGTCCAGCCGAGGCCGAAGACCACTCCGAGCAGCGGGGCGCCGGCGATGCCGGTCTTCGGCTGGAAGGACATCTTCTTGGTGCCCTGCAGAAAGGGCAGCCAGCCGACCAACACCAGGCCCATGAGCACGACGAATACCCCCAGGATCCGGATCAGCAGGTCCTGCCACTGCAGCAGCCAGCCACCGATCACTCCGAAGGCGGCCCCGTAGGCGGTGAAGACCGCGGCGAATCCGAGGATGAACAGTCCCACCCCGGTCATCACCCGGCGCCGGTTGTCTTCCCGGCGCGGATCGGCCAGCCCGGAGACGTAGCCCAGGTATCCGGGCACCAGCGGCAGGATGCACGGGGAGAGGAAGGACACCAGGCCGGCGACCGCGGCCAGCGGCATCGCCACCAGCAGTGCCCCAGACTGGACCATTTCAGCGAAGAACCCGCCCAAGTTCATGCCCGTCCTCCCCGGCCCCGGACGGGGCGGCGCGGACAGGTGGGGCGGCAACGGGCAGTCACGGAGGGTCCTCACTAGGTCAACGGGTCGGGGCCACCGAAGTCCGGGTGAAACCCGCAAATACGCTACAGCACGGGGTGTATAGTTCAGCGCATGCTGACTATTTCCACACGGTTGGACGTGATGCACCGGCTGGGCCGGGCGATGGCCGACCCCACCCGGTCCCGGATCCTGCTCTCCCTGCTTCAGGGGCCCGGGTACCCGGCCGAGCTGGCCCGGGATCTGGAGCTGAGCCGGTCGAACGTGTCGAACCACCTGGCCTGCCTGCGGGACTGCGGGATCGTGGCCGTCGCGCCCGAGGGGCGCCGCACCCGGTACGCGATCGCCGATGCACACCTGACCCGCGCGCTGACAGCCCTGGTCGAGGTGACCCTGGCCGTGGATGCCTCCGCCCCGTGCATGGACCCGGGCTGCTCGGTGCCCGGGT
>NZ_JBHLWH010000008.1:0-2351 GCF_042433045.1 Citricoccus parietis
AGGTGTTGGCCCGGTGCGCGGAGGTGTTCGTGTGCGGCAGCGCGTCAAGATGTGCCCGCACGATCCTGTCGAACGGGGGCGGGATCTGGAGTCGGTCGTCGGTGAAGCTCACGGTGAGCTTGCCCTCGGTGTCGTGGATCTGTGCCAGGCGCATCCGCGAGATGCGGGTGAGCGATTGACCGTAGAGCAGCAGGAACAGAGCGGCGACTTGCAGTGTGCCCGGGATCTGAGTTGAGGGTTCGGTGAGGGTCCGGAGGTGTTCCAGCCGCTGGGCCTGGCTGATGACAGGGGTGGCCTGGGCGATGCGGTAGGGGAAATCCACGGTGGGCAGGTGCCCGTGCTCGACGGCCCAACGCACGAAGCCCCGAGCCAGACTCCGGGTGGTGGGCCCACCGGCCAGCCAGGCGTCCACGTCGTGCTGAGTGCATTCCGCGGGGCTGTGTCCGCGGGCCCTGAGGTGTCCCAGCAAGCCGATGGCCATGGTGATGGACTGCTTGGCGGCCAGGAAGGTGCCCTTCTTCAGGCCCTCGGTGGCCTGAAGGTGATGTATCCGGTTCAGGTGCACCCAGAGGGCGTACTGCCGGATGATCCGGGCGTCCTCGGCGGGCAGGGCGCTGACCTTCGTCTCGAGCCAGGACTGGAAGCGTTCGATGTCCAGGTTCACCGGCTCCAGTAGTTGGTGCTCGAGGCACAAGGCGCGCAGGAAGGCGACTTTGCCGGGGCAGGGGTGCTCCTGGAAGGTCTGGTGAGTCAGGGGCAGCCGGCCTTGGGCCAGATCCCGCAGCAATTGTTCGGCGTGCCGGTTAATGGTGAGCCAGATCCGGGCGCTACGGGCGTGCTTCTGGCCGGTCAGGGCGGTAAACAGGGGGAGCAGTGGTGCAGCGATGGCCCCGGTGCCATCGTCGAGCAGCACGGTGAGGTCATCGGCCAGGCAGCAGTGGGCGCAGAGTCCGGTGCGCACGAACTCGTCCTCGCGCCCGCACCGGGTGCAGTGGAAGTCGGCCGGGATGCCGGTGCAGTCGGCGCAGGCCGGGGCGCCGTCGAGTAGCCCGGGCAGTAGGCGGTGTTGGGCGCAGCCGGGGCAGGTGCCGTGCAGGCGGGTGGCGCGCTGGTAGCAGCGCCGGCAGATCCGCCCCTCGGGCCAAGTGGCCGCGAACCTCACCCCAGTGCGGTCGCAGCGGGCGCAGGGCCCGGTGAAGGCCGGCCGGCTCATTCGGGCCGGTGAATGCGGGCCCTGATCGGGCGGATGGCGTCTCTCTTCGCGGTGCTGGCCTCGGTGCCGGTGGCCTGGTGCCGGACCGGAGTGGCCACCACCGTGGTGGGGCAGAGATCTTCGAAGCTGCACTCCAACACGTCCAGCAGCGCCCCGAGCAGAGTCAGGTTCATCCGCTCCGGGGTGGCCCCGAGCAGCCGGTAGAGCTGGGAAGACGACAGGCTCACCCCGCGATCGTGCAGGTGGGGGATGAGCTCGGAGAGGTTGTTCATCCCCCGGGCGGCCATGACCTCCCGCAGCCGCCAGGTGTACTCCACGTGCCGTTTCATGGGTCAGTACTCCTTGCTGGTGGTCATCGCGGCCGCGGCCATCCGGTGGATGGCCCCGTCCACGACCCGGGCCCGGTAATCGGGGGACAGGCCGGTGTAGATCGAGGTCGTCGAGGCGTGCTCGTGGCCGACCTGTTGCTGGATGAAGAACGCGTCGTAGCCGGCCTCGATCAGGTGGGTGACGTAAGACCGGCGCAGCGAGTGGAAGTCCAGGTCATCATCCAGCCCGGCCTCCCGCTTGACCTCATTGAAAGCCCGGCTCAGCGAGTCCGCGGCGATCGCCGCGGTGCCCCGCTCGCTCGGCCACAACCAGGTCGAACGGGCCGGGGCGTACAACGGGCGCACCTGATCGGTCCATTGCCGCAGGCATTCCACGGCCCAGTCGAACTCCGGCACGGTCAGCACGCTGCGCCGCTTCGGCGGGGAACCGCGCATGGCCTTGCCGTGCCGGACGTAGATAATTCCCGCGTTGCCGAACTGAGGTGCCCGCGGATTGGTGGCGATGTCGACCAGGTCCAGGCAGCGGACCTCGTTGCGGCGCAGCCCCCACGCGTAGGCGACCTTCATGATCGTCGCGGTGCGGAACGCCGGGATCCACCCCTTGGCCCCGGCCTGGCGAATGCGCAGCACCCGGTCATCGGCGCAGTCGAAGAGGTCCTCGAGCTCGTCCCGGGTGTACGGGCGCTTGCCCGGGGTGGCCACCGCATCCTGGGCGTGACGGGCGGTGTTCCACTCGTGGAAGACCTGCGCCGGGTGCTCACCGAACCGCTCCCAGCACTGCTCGCCCCACCCATACGCCGGGTCCGTCA
>NZ_JBHLWH010000009.1:0-178613 GCF_042433045.1 Citricoccus parietis
CTCTCAACGGCAATACAGGTGGCTCTGAAAGGCAATACTGGGTGGCTCCCAGACCCTCAAATACTCACTCACGTTCCAGCGGATGTCTTGCTTGCCCGGCATGCAGGACGAGGACCAGGACGGGCGAGGTCATGGTCTTCGCCTTCGGCGAGTCGAGTGCAGGCGGGTTGCGATCACGCGAGAGGTGGAGCAACCACGAGCCAAGGCCGAGTTGGATATGTGGTGACGGTCGAGTGAAATTGTCCGCTCCCCGCACCTCGCCCGCGGTCCCAGGTTCTTTCTATGCCCTGACTGTCAGGATCGACTCCGGAGGAAACAGCGTCCAGGCAGAACTTGCAGCCAAGATCCCCCTTGACGATGTGGCTGCGCAACGCTGGCGGGGGAAAGCACGGCCCCCTGTTGGTCGAGACCCTGAAAGTGGTCGACGAGTACGGACTCGTGTTCCCAGCAGATCAGGTTCGACCTACCTTCGTTGGAACGGAGGGGATCACCGTTCCAACGCAAGGCGGCACAGATGAAGGCCTCATCCATGGGCAGCAAACCGACACGACGAGCCGCCGTGGCGGTGGTGGCCGGGCTCGTGACTTCAGCCGCCGCGAACATCCCGAAGAACGTGATCGAGGCGGATGACGCGCAGATTGCCACCAAGATCAAGACCGAGGGAACCCAAACCCGTACCGCGCTTAATGCCGCAACAGTCCATGGCATCCAGACCCCGGACGATCCAATCCAGACTGCGCTAAACGCACAGAGTGCAGAGACCGCCGCACGAGTGGCCGCTAAGACTGCCTTGCCGCTGGGGAATCAGACGGCCACCTTGCAAGCCTTCCTCAATGATGCGGGAATCCTCGGGGTCCGGCAGGTCGTCGGAGACTTCACCCTGGCAAGCACGGTGGCCGTTCCCGCCGGCGTGTATGTGGACATGTCCAAGGCGAACACTCGAATGACCGCCGCTGACACTCCCATGTTCTCCCTCGGAGAAGGGTCCACCGTTGTGGGTGGCAAGTACTCCGGGTATGCCACGGACTACGCGCCGCACACCTCCGGCAGCCTCACCATCGACTCTGTCGCCTTCGCCGTCGCTGGGAACAACGTGTCCATCTCGGACACCATCATGGATAACTTTGCCCGTGCCGCGATCTACAACCCGGGCTTCGATGACCTGAAGATCGCCCGTCCCCGCATCCGAGGCGTCCACGGCAACGGCAGTACCACCATCGCCGCCGGGGACGCTGGATGCTTCGGGATCTACATCGCCACCGGGGCGCGCAACAGCGTTGAGGGTGCAACCGTTTCCCATTGCTCCATCGGCATGATCGCCGGTCGTCCCTGCCTGGACCTCAACGTTCGGGACTTCTACGCCTACAGCATCCCCGGTCAGCATGGGGCTTACTTGCAGGATGGCACCGGACTGAACGTGGACGGCGTTCGCGGCCACACCATCAACATGAACCTCATCAAGGTCCAGTTGCAGGGCGGGGACAACGAACAGTCCTACTCCACCACCATCAGCAACATCTCCGGGCGGGACATTGTTGACTCGGTGCTCTCTCTCAACTCCATCCAGACGACCCTCACCGCCTCATCCTCTCGGTTCAATGGGCTCGCCGTGTCCAACGTCGTTGGGAACCGATGCACCCGAGTGGCCTACATTGCCAACGTGCGTGGCGGCACCATCGCCAACATCTCCGGCGTGGACACTGGGCGAGAAGTCCTCACGCTGATTGATCTGCAAGACGTGGTTGCGGACATCACCGCTTCGCGGAACTGTGGCCGTGTCGCCGTCCTCGTCAACACCATCGCCGGTGCAGATACGCGCCGCCTGACCATCCGTGGAGTCCGATCCCACGCTCCCGGCCTGGATGGCGCGGCAGGATACCGGGCGTCGGTGCGCGTCATGTGCGCCGCCTCAGAGGGCAAGGAGATCACCATCGACGGCGTGGACCACTCGGGCCCCGGCGCAGAGCATGCCGTCTGGTTCTCGAATGGTGAGCAGGAAACCCTCCGTCTCCGGAACATCGCGGCAACCCCTGGCAGCGCCTCTGGTGGTGCCGTGCGCCTCATCTCCGCATCCCGCCGCCTGGCCGAGTGGCACAACATCGACGACGGCGGCAACAGCGTCACCTTCTACCCGACCAACCTCCCCGTCCGCACTGGCTCCATGGGCTACCGAACCCGCTACGCCTGCAACATCCTGCCTACCATGGGGACCTTCCTGGCCGGTGACGCGATCGACAAGACCGCGACCAACTCCGGGGACGTTCCCGGGTGGCGGTGCATTACAGCGGGCGCGGCATACTCCAAGGTCAGGGCACCATCGACGGCATACGTCCTCGGTGAATGGGTCAAGGCTGCCAACTCGGCGCGAGTGTTCGAGGTAATCACAGCAGGGACGAGCGGTACTGGCGGCGACCCTGCCGTGTCCAAAGTGGGCGGCACCGTCACGGATGGGACCGCTATCCTCACGCTTCGAGCCAGTGCGGTAGCTGCATTCAGGGCACAGGCCGCACTCGCCGCAGCGTGACCATGTCGATCTGGCAGTGCTGTCAGTTCATGCCGGCCGGGGCGCCGAGGGCCTTGGCCACAGCTTCCTTGGCGGCGAAGCGGGCGGCGAGGGAACGGGTGTTGAGTTCGCGCTCGGCTGGCGTGAAGAGGCGGTCCCGCAGGGCCGGTGCTTTGGCCAGTTGCTGCTTGAAACGGGTTACCAGGAAGACGTCCACGCCGATGCCGATGCCGACGATCATTCGGCCATCTTATCGACCTGGCGACAACTCGTGGCGACAGGTCTGGAACCAGCATCAGATTTCAGCGACCCAGTTTGACCTTGTCGATGGGAGTCTGCAACCACTCCGGCGGCTCGGCCGCACACCCCGGGGTCATGAACGTCTTCGCGTAGGCCGCCATGGCGTAGACGAAGTCGTACACGTACCCGCGCTTTCCGCGCTCGGGGTGGAACTCGTACATGTGCAGTTCGCCGTCCCAGCACCGGTCCATCAGCATGCGGGACCGTTCGATGTGGTGGTCGAACGTCAACACCCCGAGGCTCTCCACCCCGTGCTGGCGCGCCAGCTCAGTCCCGACGATCGCCTCCCCCTGCGTGGTTACTGGATCCGGAGCAAAACACCCTACGGTGGCCCCTCCCGGTGACTCCTGGCAGAGGCTCGCCGGAGCATCCTCCGGAGTCGAGACCAGCAGTAGATCAGTCACGCCCTCCTCGGCCAGGCGCCGGGCTTCGTCATGGGCACCGGCCTGGGTGGACAGCACGATCAACGCGTCCACCCGCGGCGCGGGGTTCACCCGCGGGTTCACGGTCAGCCACGCCAGCACGACGCCGACCCCCAGGAACACGATCACCACCAGTCCCGCTCCGCGCAAGATCCAGCGGCGCAACCGACGTCGACCGGTCGCGGTCCGCAGGCGCCGCACTCGGGCATCGCGAGCCCTGCCGTCGCCATCCCGGCCGTCCATCAGGTGGTCCAGCTTCACCGCTGGGCAGACCGCAGGATCACGATGCCCCGGCCGGGCACGGAGATCCGGTCCCCGGCGGAGAACTCGGTGGTGTCCGGGGTGGCGTCGGCGGTGTCCACCACCAGATCCCAGGCGGCCGGGAACGGCTCACCGGGCAGGGTGTACTCCACGGGCTCCCAGTACGCGTTGAGCAACATGTAGAAGTCGTGGTCACCCCCGTTGCCGTGGTCTTCGCCACTTCGCTCGGACTCGGCCAAGTCGTGCCCGTTGAGGAAGAAGGCAATCGACTTGGCGTAGTAGGTCTCCCAGTCGGACTCGTCCTTGGCCGTGGCATCCGGCTCGAGCCACACGATGTCCGGCAGCGCCATCGCATCGGACCGCGCAGCGGGCCGGCCGTCGAAGTACCGCCGGCGCCGGAACACGGGGTGATCCTGCCGGAGTGCCACCACCCGCGAGGTGAACTCGATGAGGTCCTCGTCAGCGTCATCCCAGTGGATCCAGGACAGCTCGTTGTCCTGGGCGTAGACGTTGTTGTTGCCCTGCTGCGTTCGCCCCAGCTCGTCGCCGTGGCTGATCATCGGCACGCCCTGGCTGATCATCAGCGTAGCCAGGTAGTTCCGCTGTTGCTGGGCACGGAGCTTGAGGACCTCGGCGTCCTCGGAGTCCCCTTCCTCACCGCAGTTCCACGAGCTGTTGTGGGATTCGCCGTCGTTGTTGTCCTCGCCGTTGGCTTCGTTGTGCTTCTCGTTGTAGGAGACCAGGTCCCGCAACGTAAAGCCGTCGTGGGCGGTGACGAAGTTCACCGAGGCCCGAGGGGTGCGCCCATCGTCCTCGTAGAGGTCAGCCGAGCCGGTGATGCGGGTGGCGAACTCCGCTAGCGTCCCGGGCTCGCCGCGCCAGAAGTCCCGCACGGAGTCCCGGTACTTCCCGTTCCACTCGCTCCACAGCCCCGGGAAGTTGCCCACCTGGTAGCCGGCCCAACCCACATCCCAGGGTTCGGCGATGAGCTTCACGGTGCGCAGGACGGGATCCTGGCGGACCACGTCGAAGAACCCACCCAGCATGTCCGGGCCCCGCTCGCCCTCCGAACGGGTCAACGTGGTGGCTAGGTCGAACCGAAATCCGTCCACGTGCATCTCCTGCACCCAGTAGCGCAGGGAGTCCATGACCAGCTGCAACACCATGGGGTGGGAGAGGTTCAGCGAGTTCCCGGTCCCGGTGTAGTCCATGTAGTGGCGCTCGTCACCCTCCACCAGGTGGTAGTAGTTCACGTTGTCGATGCCTCGGAAGGACAGTGTCGGACCCATGTGATTGCCCTCGGCGGTGTGGTTGTAGACCACGTCCAGGATCACCTCGAGCCCGGCGGCGTGCAGGTCCTTGACCATCTGTTTGAACTCACGCACCTGCCCGCCGGTGTCTCCGGCCGAGGAGTACGTGTTCTGCGGGGCGAAGTAGCCGAGGGTGTTGTACCCCCAGTAGTTGGAGAGCCCCTTGTCCTGCAAGGAGGAGTCGTTGGTGAACTGGTGCACCGGCATCAGCTCCACGGCCGTCACGCCCAGCTTCGTGAGATGCTCCAGCACCGCGGGGTGGGCCAATCCGGCGTAGGTCCCCCGCGCCTCCTCGGGTACCTCCGGGTGCAACTTGGTCATGCCCTTGACGTGGGTCTCGTAGATGACGGTCTCGTTGAAGGGGATGTCCGGCTGCTCGTCCTCGCCCCAATCGAAGGAATCGTCCACCACCACGCCCAGCATGGTGTGGCCCAGCGAGTCCGAGGTGTCGATCGCGTCGTGGTCCTCGAAGTCGTAGGAGAACTGGTACTGGCCCCAGTTGAAGTCGCCCGTGATCGCCTTGGCGTACGGGTCCAGCAGGATCTTCGCAGCGTTGTATCGCAGACCGGACGCCGGGTCCCAGGGGCCGTGCACGCGGTACGCGTACTTCTGTCCGTCCCCCACGCCGGCCACGTGCGCATGCCAGGTGTTCCCAGAGCGCTCAATCAGCTCCACGCAGGTCTCGGCGCCTTTTGCATCCACGAGGCACAACTCGACCTTCTCGGCGTCCTCGCCGACGGAGAGAGCGAAGTTCGTCCCGTCCTCGTCCGGTGTGGCGCCCAGGGGGTAGGGCACGCCGGCAGTGGTCTCGACCATGTGTCTCCTCGGATGGAAGCGGATTCCGAAGAACAGTCTATGGTGATGGAGCCCAGATGCTGGTGTGATCCGGGTCTACGCCTGTGAGGCCGCGAGGTGCTCCTCGAGGGCCTCCCACTGGTCCCGCGGCGTGAATCCGGAGGCCTCGAGCTTGGTCAGGTCCAGCACCGAGTTCAGCGGCCTGCGCGCCACAGACTTGCCGGCGAAGTACTCTTCGGTGGTCACCTCGGTGACGTCCTGCTGCTGCCGGCCGGCGTGCGTGTAGACGAGCCGGGCGACCTCCGCCCAACTCCCCGGCTCCCCGCCGTTCGTCACGTTGTACGTCCCATAGGGAGCGTTGCCATTACGCAGGTGAATGATGGCCTCGGCCAGGTCCCGGGTGAAGGTCAGCCGGCCGACCTGGTCGGAGACCACGGACGCGGCGATCCCGCGCTCGGCCAGTCGCTGCATGGTGCGCACGAAGTTCTTCCCGTCCCCGATCACCCACGAGGTCCGCAGCAGGTAGTGCCGCGGCACCACACCGACGGCCAGGTCTCCCGCGGCCTTGGAAGTGCCGTAGGCGTTCACCGGTCGCAGCGGGTCGGACTCGGTGTAGGCGCCCTCCTTGGCGCCGTCGAACACGTAGTCCGTGGAGACGTGGATCAATGTCACCTGGTGCTGCGCGCAGGCCTGCGCCAGCCTCGCCACGCCCTCGGCGTTGGTCGCCCAGGCAGCCCGGCCGCCGTCCACGGTCTCGGCCTCGTCCACCGCGGTGTAGCCGGCGGCGTTCACCACGGTGTCCACGCGGCGCCAGTCGATGCGCCCGACGGCGGCCGGATCGGCCAGGTCGAACCGGTCCCGTCCCAGGAACTCCACGCCGGGACGGTCGGCCAGCTGGCGGAACAGTTCCCGGCCGAGTTGTCCGGTGGCCCCGAGCACCAGCGTGGTCGCCGGGGCCATGGGCTCCACCTCGGCCAGTTGCGGGTGGGCGCGGTCCTTGTCCGAGAGCTCAGCCTGATCCAAGGGGATGGGCCAGTCGATGGCCGCCGTGGAGTCGGCGAGGCTGAGAAAGGTGTACTGCTCCTCGGCCTCGGCGGACCAGTGGTCGTTGACCAGGTAGGTGTAGGCGGTGTTGTCCTCGAGAGACTGAAAGGCGTTGCCGACCCCGCGCGGCACGAAGATCGCGGTGGACGGGTCGATCACGGCGGTGAACACCCGGCCGAAGGTGCTGCCTTGGCGAAGGTCCACCCAGGCGCCGAACACCGAGCCGGTGGCCACAGAAATGTACTTGTCCCAGGGTTCGGCGTGGATTCCGCGGGTGGTGCCGCGGCTGGCGTTGAAGGAGATGTTGTTCTGCACCGGCCCGAAATCGGGCAGGCCGAGCTCGGTCATCTTCTGCCGCTGCCAGTTCTCCTTGAACCAGCCGCGATTGTCACCGTGGACGGGAAGGTTGAAGAGAGTGAGCCCGGGGATGGTGGTGGGCTGGGCGGCGAGGGGCTTCGAGATTCGGACGGCCGCCGTCGCGCGTTCCGTCTCTGTGGTCTGAGCCGTCTGAGCTGTGCCCATCACTGTCCCGTCAACTGGTACTTGGCCTCCGCAGCGGCCTTCTGAGGCCGCCACCACCGTTCATTATCCCGATACCACTGCACGGTGGCCTCCAGACCCGCGTGGAAGTCGAAGTATTGCGGGAACCAGCCCAACTCGGTATGCAGCTTGGTGGAGTCGATTGCGTAGCGCAGGTCGTGTCCGGGGCGGTCGACCACGTGGTCGTAGGCGCCAGCGGGCTCGCCCATGATCTCGAGGATTGCCTCAATGACGTCCTTGTTATTCTGCTCCCCGTCCGCTCCGATGAGGTACGTCTCCCCCAGTCGGCCGCGCTCAAGGATGGTTAACACGGCCGACGAGTGGTCGTTCGCGTGGATCCAGTCCCGCACGTTGAGCCCCTCCCCGTAGAGCCGGGGCCGCACTCCGTCCATCACGTTCGTGATTTGGCGCGGAATGAACTTCTCCACGTGCTGGTAGGGGCCATAGTTGTTGGAGCAATTGGAGATGGTGGCGCGCAGGCCGAAGGACCGTATCCAGGCCCGCACCAGCAGGTCCGAGCTGGCCTTGGTGGAGGAGTATGGGCTGGACGGGTTGTACGGAGTGCTCTCCGTGAACCGCTCCGGATCGTCCAGTTCCAGGTCGCCGTAAACCTCGTCCGTGGAGATGTGGTGGAAGCGGACATCATGCCGGCGGGCGGCCTCAATGAGCGCGTAGGTCCCCAGGATGTTGGTGTCCACGAAGGGCCGCGGGTCGTTGAGCGAATTGTCATTGTGGGACTCGGCCGCGTAGTGCACCACGGCATCCACCTGGGGCATGAGCTCGTCCAGGAGGTCGACGTCCGCGATGTCCCCCTGCATGAACGTCATCCGGTTCGCAGGGAGGCCCGTCAGGGAGGCGCGGTTGCCGGCATAGGTTAACTTGTCCAGCACGACGACGCGGTGGTCCGTGGACTCCAAGGCGTAATGGACGAAGTTGGACCCGATGAAGCCGGCTCCGCCGGTGACGAGGAAAGTGCTCACGTGCTTACCGTAGAGGTGAGTTTTTCCGGAGTCTCCGGTACCGGCTACTTAACCAGCACCTGTCACCAGCAACTCCTCGATCGAACCGCACGAACCGGGGCAGCATGTTGATTGCCCCGATCCGCTCGGATCACTCATTCTCCGTTGAAGGTTCCGGAGACTGACGGACCGTTGATAACGGCCTCCGCTGCCCGGAGTGTGTGGAGCCCGTCTTCCAAGGTCACGATCCCCTCGGCGCCGTGCATGATCGCGTCGCGGAAGGCCTCGTGTTCGGTCTTCAGCGGTTCCGGCTTGGGGAAGGCGAATCGTGTGACGTTGCCTTCCTTGACACCGCGGAAACTGGCCAGGGCCTCCCATTCTGTTTCGACGCTGCCGTTCTCGTAGAACGTCAGATCGGCTGTGAGGGTATCAGCCACGAATGCCCCCGCCTCACCGGTCACGGTGGTGACGCGTTCCTTCATCGGTGAGAGCCAATTGACGAGGTGGTTTGTGATGACACCGTTCCTGAGCCGGCCGGTGACGGCGATGAGGTCTTCCCGGCCGTCGCGGACCAGGATGGCGGATTGAGAGTGGATCTCGGCGAAACGCTCCCCGCCCAACCACATGGTCAGGTCCAAGTCATGCGTCCCCAAATCTCTGGCGACTCCGACGTCGGTGATACGGCCGGGGAACGGCCCCTGGCGACGCGTGGCGATCTGGTGGACCTTGCCCAGTTCTCCTCCCTCCAACCGCCGTTTGAGCTCCTGTAGGGCCGGGTTGAACCGTTCGATGTGACCTACTGCTCCAACGAGGCCCCGAGCCGCAAAGGCGTCGACAAGCCGCTGACCGGATTCGGAGTCGGCGGCGATGGGCTTCTCAATGAAGGCGTGGATTCCCGCCTCGGCAAGTTTCAAGCCGATGGTTTCGTGAAATGCCGTCGGCACTGCCACGACGGCGGCGTCGAGGCCGTGAGCGATGAATTCGTCGACGTCAGTGTACAGCGGGATGCCGGACGCAACTCCGTGAACGTCTCCACCCGGGTCGGAGACCGCCACCAGTTCGACGCCGTCCAGGTTCCGGAGGACGCGGGCGTGGTGACGGCCCATCATGCCCAGCCCGATGAGGCCGACCCGGATCATTAGGAAGCCCCCGCTCGCGCCACTGAAGCGACGGCTGTGACGATTCTCTGGAGGTCTTCTTCCTCCAAGGCCGGGTGGACAGGAAGCGAGAGCACTTCCTGCGCGGCGCTCTCGGTCTGGGGCAGGTCAGCCTCCACCAAGAACGAGTCGAGTCGATTGACGGGGATCGGGTAGTACACCCCGGCGCCCACCCCGTGTTCGTCCTTCAGGGCCGTGACGAATGCGTCCCGTTCCCGCGCCGTACTGCCGGAAAGTCGGATGGTGTACTGGTGATACACGTGCGTGGCCCGGTCCGCCACAGAGGGAGTGACCACGCCGCTCAAGCCCGCGAGGCCTTCATGGAGTACTGCGGCATTCGCCTGACGCCGGGCGGTCCAGTCGAGGATCTTGGTGAGCTGAACCCGACCAATCGCCGCGTGGATGTCCGTCATGCGGTTGTTGAGGCCGACGACCTCATTCCGGTACTGCTTCTCCATCCCCTGGTTGCGCAATACCCGCACCCGACGAGCGAACTCGTGGTCGTTCGTGGTCACCATGCCTCCTTCGCCAGACGTCATGTTCTTGGTGGGGTAGAGACTGAACGCTGCAAAGGTCCCGAAGGAACCGACGGGTTTTCCATTCCACGATGAGGCATGGGCCTGGGCAGCATCCTCAAGAATCGCGAGGCCGTGCTTCTTGGCCAGGTCATCAAAAGCGTCCATGTCAGCAGCCTGCCCGTAGAGGTGCACGGGCATGATCGCCCGGGTCCGCTCCGTCACGGCTGCAGCTGCCGAGGCAGGATCGAGGTTGAAGGTGCTCGGATCGATGTCGGCAAACACCGGGATTGCCCCGGTGAGGGCGACCGAGTTGGCCGTCGCCGCAAAAGTGAATGCAGGAACGATGACCTCGTCTCCGAGGCCGATACCAGCCGCCAGGAGTCCTAGGTGGAGCGCTGAGGTCCCGGAGTTCACGGCCACGCTGTGCGCGCCCGGGACGAGGACGTCGCTAAACTCCGTTTCAAAGGCAGCAACCTCTGGCCCCTGGGCAACCCTGCCAGTGGACATGACCCGGTCCACCGCATTGCGCTCTTCTGCTCCGATCAGTGGCTTGGCCACCGGGATGGTGGTTCCATCAAATGCCATGCTGCATCCCCAATTCCAATCGTCCGTTCGCTTCCACATACCGGTCTCCGCTGACCGGGCACACCCAGGCGTCTCCGTCCAGCTCGAGCTTGCGCCCAGCCCTTCCGACCCACCCGATCCGGCGCGCCGGGACGCCGGCCACGAGAGCGAAATCAGGAACGTCCCTGGCGACCACGGATCCGGCCGCGACCATAGCCCAGGCTCCGATGGTCACCGGGGCGACGCACACGGCTCTGGCGCCCACGGAGGCGCCGCGCTGCAAGGTCACCCCGACTGCCTCCCAGTCGTCCGCGGACTTCTGGGAACCGTCTGGTGCGATGGCGCGGGGATAGGTGTCGTTTGTGAGAACGGCTGCCGGACCGATGAACACGCCCTCTTCGATCACCGCCGGCTCATAGACGAGCGCATAGTTCTGAATCTTGCAGTCCGCTCCGACGCTCACACCCGTCCCGATGTACGCCCCCCGACCCACGATGGCGCGGGGACCGATCTCGGCCCCCTCTCTCACCTGGGCCAGATGCCAGACCTTGGCGCCGTCGCGAATCGAAGCGTCCTCTGCGATGTCAGCCGTACCGGCCACGAAGGCGCTCGGGTCAACGCTCACGTCCACCGGTCCAATCTCCGGATGCAGACTGGTCCTTGGGACGACCGATAGTGCGGACCGTCACGCCCTCCCACTTGCCAGCTTCGAGAATGCTCCGGCCGTCGATCAGGGTGCGGATTCCGGGCAGATCGGTCGGCGTCCACTCCCTGTATTCAGCGTGGTCAGCCTGGAGAACGGCTGCGTCCACAGGAGTTGAACCCTGCGTGTATGCGGCGAATCCGTAGTTGGCTAGTTCCTCGTCCGAGTACATCGGATCATGGACGAAAACCGCGGCTCCCCTGGTCTCCAATGCGCTCACCGAGCTGAAGACGCCGGAGAACGCAGTCTCCTTGACCCCGCCACGGTAGGCAGCCCCGAGAACGACGACGTTCTGTCCCTGAAGGTCTCCATGCACGCCTTCGAGCAGACCGACCGTGTAGTCCGGCATTCCGGCATTGGCTTCACGAGCTGACCGGACGATCGTCGCCGCGGGATCATTCCACAGGTACAGGCGCGGATACACCGGGATGCAGTGGCCACCCACGGCGATGCCAGGACGGTGGATGTGCGAGTAGGGCTGCGAGTTGGAGGCCTCGATCACCTTGTAGATGTCGATGTTCTGCTCCGCGGCGAAGCGCGCAAACTGGTTGGCCAAACCGATGTTAACGTCTCGATAGGTCGTCTCGGCGAGCTTTGCAAGTTCAGACGCCTCAGCAGAACCAAGGTCCCAGACTCCGTTGGGGCGGGCCAGATCATCTCGATCGTCAAAATCCAAGACGGACTCATAGAATTCCCGGGCTGTTCTCGAGCCCTCATCGCTAAGCCCGCCGATGAGCTTCGGGTATTTCCGGAGGTCAGCGAATACGCGTCCGGTGAGCACGCGTTCGGGCGAGAAGACCAAGTCGAAGTCCTTACCCTCGGTGAGGCCTGAGCCCTCTTCTATCATCGGCTTCCACCGGTTGCGAGTGGTCCCCACCGGAAGCGTGGTCTCATAGGACACCAACGTCCCAGGCGTCAGGTGCTTCGCCAGCTCAATTGTCGCGGCGTCCATCCAACCGAAATCAGGGCGGGCCTGGTCGTCGACAAACAACGGGACGACAACCACGACGGCATCGGCGCCAGGGACTGCCTCAGCATAGTTGACAGTTGCCCGAAGATATCCGTCGCCCACAACATCACGTAGTCGCTCCTGAAGACCGGATTCCCCAGGAAATGGCTCCTGAGCGGAATTCACCTGATCAACGATAGCTTGGTTTACATCAACGCCCACTACAGCATGCCTTTTGGAAGCAAACTGAACCGCGAGCGGAAGCCCAATCTTCCCTAATGCCACAACGGCAATTTTCACTTTAAAGCCTTCCGTTCAACAAACAAATCCGATAACCAATTCCCGAAACTGACGGAAGCTTCACGAATCCTGAGAAGCTCCGGCGGCTCCCGCCTCAAGCTCCTCAAGCCTAGACATCACTTCTCCCCACAACCCGCCGGACACTGAGCCCACGAGGGGAACTGACCCCGACATGAATAGGTGGCACCAGGCCGCTATTACCCACATTCCCAACTCGTACAATCGAGTCCATGTCGGTCATGCGCTGCCCGCTCTCGCCAGCAATTCTCCGACCCCAGATCCACAGAAGCACATACACGCCGATCCCGGTGTTAGCCAAGTACTCTGGACCGCCAGCGATCCATGTTCCTAGAACCGCCGCCGTTCCAGCCATGCCAACTGCAGCCAATGTATTCGACACCGCAGCACTGGCCATGGAACGACCGATGAAGTAGTAGAGCGCACCGAGCGCAAGAGCAAAGACAACTAAACCGCCGAATCCCAAGTTATGGAAGACGGAGCCCCAAAGTGAAGGTGGCGCAGTGCCTTCGAGGGTCCCATACATGTTCTTGTAGACGATGTTGGCCAAGTTCGTCCCGGACGCCCCCGGCAAGAGCCCAACCAGCGTATCCAGCCAATCGCGGCCCCATACGGGCGGAATGCTATGCACGTATCGAAACGCCTCAAGGGACGACCCTTGGTTCGAATCAACGATCCGAGCAACGAGTTCACCAAACAAGACGCCTGCACGCTCCAGTCCCGTGTCAGCGGCTTCATATTCCGCACTTGAGCGCCCGAGAACGAGAGAGCCGAGAAAGAAGATAGGAATGCCAATGGCGGCAACCAAAATTACCGTCCTTCGTAGGTATCTGGAACCCAGGTAGCCCGCGAAAACAACAGTGATAATAAACACCGTAACCGTCGCACCTCGTTGACCCGTACCCATGAGAAAAATCAAAGAAACGATGGAGAGGCCTACCGACATAATATGTCGGTAGGCTTTTCGTGCAGAGTACGCCCAAACTACCAGCACTAGCACCAAAGCAGGAAGCAATGAATTTTTAAACTGATTTACATATCCAGGGAAGAAATATTGATCTCCGGAATACGAATTTTTCCGCATTTGAGCGGCCTCATCAGACGATAGCGAGCCGCCTAAGCCCTCGAGAAGCACATTGTAACCAACAGCCGCGAAGTAAGCTGCACTGATCAAGACTGACAGTACAACGAGCGCGACCACGGCCGGACGTGCGCCAACTGCGACAATGTAAGCAGGCCGAGCTGAAGCTCGACCTGACCTTCGTGAGTACAGATGATCCGAAATACAGAGAATCAAACTCGCAAATGCGAAGGCGAAATATGAGACGACGATGACAGACCAGTGGACAGCGTCAGCTTCAATAGACAGATCGAGTAGGCTTGAGGTCCCGTAAGCCATCAGAAGTTGCATGCCCAAAAATATTGAACCAGGATTCAATAGCCGCAGACTTTTGGTCGTTACAACTACGTGGACGACGAATACTCCCAGCATCGCCAATAGCCCGATCTCAATCACTTAAACGGCCCCTTCCAGGAGGCTAGCCCGACTCATCCCCGTTGATCTGGGCAACTCACCCTCCGTTGCTCCCTTGAATATTTGCAGCCGCCCTGCGGTTCAGAAACCAAAGAATCAAGTATCCGCCCGCTGAAGACAGCCCCACCGCCAAGACTGTGGCCTCCACAGAAGCATCAAGGTTTGACATGATAATGAAGGTCGCCAAAATAAGTAGTGTGCGGCCCAAGTCCACTGCCAGCTGAGACTTGGTGTGCCCGGCGATTATTAGCGTTTGCGACAGAGGAGCTGTTACAAGTTGCAAGGCTGTGGAGGCTGAGTACATTACCGCCAACTGTCCAGCCATACGCCAAGGTTCACCTAGCAACCACGCGAAAACCGGTTCTCCCAGCGTTACGATAAAACACACCATCAACAGCGCTACGGCAGCAAGTCGAATCGCGAGGCGATCAAAAATCCGAACAATCGATGAAGTACCGTCCCGCTTAAGCCTCGCAATTTCGCCAGCGTATACATACCCGATGGACTGACCTACTAAAGCTACAGGGACTGCAAGTATCTTGGCCATCATCCCAAACTGGCCAGCAATGGCCATTCCAAACATGAGAGCTATTCCCAGTTGCGGGAGCTGCACGGATAGAGCGTTGACTACCCCCGAGGGAGCCAGAAAAATCGGGAACTCTTTGTACTTCCTCAATAGTCGCTTTGAAGAGTAGCTCCTGCCGCTCCGATTCCGCGTGCGCTTAATAGCCGGTGCCCAAAGAGTAGCAGCAGTAACAATATGTCCAAACGCAAGTCCCCAGACTAATCCGCTGCTACCAAACATCGCTAGACCGAAAAGTACCTGAGCGCCTGACATGAGCGAGGGATATAAGACGCCCCGAATTGCTAACGAACGGTAAGAACCAAATCTAACGGCTAGTTGATTACCACAAAGAAAACAGACGAGCGAGAAGGACACCAAAGGCAATGCCCACCACCACATAGGTTCTATGGTCGATATTGGCGAGTCCAGGAGCGACGCAAATGCAATAGAACCTGCAATTATAGCGGAAATTAACAATGCCCCAAAAATCGACAACGCAGCTAGCTTGACGGCCGACCTGTCATTCTGAACAATCGGCAACGCCATCTCCAGGCGGCCCGAAATTAGAGGAGCTAGACAAGTGGAGATTGCCACGATTGTTGAGTAGATTCCCATGGCTTCTGGCGTATATATGCGCACCAAGACTAGAGAACCGATAAAAGCGATCAGTTGACCGCATGCTGTAGCTCCAGCGATAAGAGCAGAAGTCTTCAACATGGGAATGGCTAGGCCCCCGACGCTCGCGCCGGCGCCTCTCGTTCACAGAAGAATTGTAGGGGGAACTCCGTTTCCCACTTAAGGAATTCGTCGCCGATGCGCCGACAATGTGATGCCTTGCTTTGGACACTATCCGGCTCTGCCGCTGACACGATCACTCGCGCGAGGTCCTCAACGGAATCGCCGGCAAGCCATCCGGCCCCATTCTCTTCAACAAACCTGTGATTCTCCGGAAGATCGGATGCGATCACGGGACGCCCGCTTGCGACACATTCAAATATTTTGTTGCTAAGCCCATCATTCCCTGGATCAGCCGACTCATAGAGGACCATACCTATATCGGCCGATAGATACATCGCCGATACATTCTCTATTGATACCGGCTCAATAAAATTCACCCTATCGCCGATCCGCAAGTCGTCAGCAAGGGATCTCAAATCGGTGAGGTATCCCGGCCGCCCCGGACCGCACACGGTCAGCTCAATCTCAATTTGCGCTGACGCGATCGCTACTGCCTTTATCAACTTCTCGTAGGCTCGGCCTTCGAATACAGAACCCATAGCGATCAATCCCAATTTCCTATCGCCATCGCCCTGAACGGCAATGGGAGGGGGTAAATAGGGGGCTTTCCAATCAGACATAGGGACGTTTCTGACCAATCGTACTGACTCGAACCCGAGAGACTTCATGTAGTCGACATCCGCATAGGTTACTACCAGGGTTTGCGCGACAAAAGGTCGGCTGATCTTTAACAAAACTCTTTCGAACTTACTGAATAGCGACGCAGCAGAACCTGAAACGGTTACCATTCCCGGACGTTCCGGTACGTCCAACACAATGTCTGACGAATACCGAATTTTATGCATAAGCGCCAGAGGCAACATCACTGGTCCATTGGCGAAAGCAACTGAGGCTGGGCTTCGAATCGTTTCCAGCCCCAGACGGAAGAGTGCTGGTAGATATGTAAGAGATAGGTTCTTAACTACATTCGCTAGTGTCGGCTCGAGTCGTATTCTGCCCACTCGAACTTGAGTGACGCGAATATTCTCTTCCTCCGAAACGCCAGCGTCGCCCCACCGACCGGTTCTCCCAGCTTTCGACAACGAAATGTATCCTACCCGCGAGTGCTCTGCGAGTAGGCGCGCCGCCTTACGGGCCCTTGTTCCAAACCTGTACGGCTGGAGGGTCAGTACAATTGAATCGAAACGTTCGCTCATTTGAATGTCTCTCTTAACAATTGCACACTCTTTTCAGCTGCATCTCCCGACCCGTAATACGGAACTCTATGTGCCGTCGGCACAGGCCTGTTAACCAAGTTCTGCAACTCACTCGGTTGAGATGCCAACACGTTCCAACTGTTGTCCAGAGTCTCTACCCATTCTGTTTCCCGGCGCATGGTCGTGCAAAGTTTGCCTAGCAGGAAGGCTTCTTTTTGCAAGCCTCCTGAATCCGTTATTACTCCGTCAGAATCGAGAACCGTGGCCACAAGTTGGTGGTACGGAAGGGGCTCAATGGCTCGCACGGCACCACATTGAATCTCAATCCCTGCGTCCGCAGCCTTTGCTACCAATCTAGGGTGCGCCACCAGAACCACGTCACGGTCTAAGTTCTGCAATGCTTGGAGCCATCGCCTCAGGAGGACTGGGTCGTCGGTGTTCTCTGCTCTATGCAGGGTAGCGAGCAAGTATTTGGCTGGATACTCAGATGAATTGGGCACGCGCGGAGAGCCGTCTAGAATGTTGTCTCGCACCTGGAAACAGACGTCCGTCATAACGTCCCCAACTAGTACGCTCCTTCCGGATAGTCCTTCATCAGCTAAGTGGCCCATCGCAGTTTCCGTAGGCGCCAGAAGCAAGTCGGAGATATGATCGGCTGCTATTCGATTTATTTCTTCGGGCATTTGCCGATTAAATGAACGCAATCCCGACTCTAAGTGAGCCACCTTTATACCGATCTTCACCGCTGCCAAAGCTCCAGCTAGTGTCGAGTTGGTGTCTCCATACACCAAAACTACGTCGGGCCGTTGCTGCTGCAAGATCTTCTCTAGTCCGGCGATCATCTCGCCTGTTTGTGCTCCATGCGAGGCAGAGCCTACGCCGAGGTTGAAATCTGGCGTAGGTATCTGAAGACCGTCGAAAATGGCTTGTGACATCGAAGGGTCATAGTGCTGACCCGTATGGACGATTGTGTGCTCCAGATGGTTGTCCAATTCTTTTATAGCTTGAGAAATTGGGGCAAGCTTGATGAACTGCGGTCTTGCTCCAACTATTGATGCGATTCTCATGATTCTCCCCGGGTTGGCACATTGTCACGTGGTCGCATAATTAACGTCGAATGCCCTTTCGCATGTGATGAGTCGTTGCCGAGGAGCGAATGAAGTTCACTACTCTGCGCGACGAGTCCGTGATCTGATAGTCGTAGGGAACCGAGACCGCCCCATCCACCTGGTGCTGTTCGATGGTGATCCTCACGGCATCGACGACATCTTTCGGTTCAAGTCCGGTAGTAATGATGGCGCCAGTATCCAATGCCTCCGGGCGTTCGATCGCGTCACGGAGCGTGACTGCAGGGAAACCCAGCATCGACGACTCCTCCGAGATGGTGCCCGAGTCGGAGATCACGCAACGAGCCGCCAGCTGGAGCTTGTTGTAGTCGTGGAAGCCAAGGGGCTCGTGAAGGCGGAGGTTGCTGTTGGTCTCCAAACCGTACTGCTCAATCCGCTTGCGCGTCCTGGGATGGGTCGAGACAAGGAACGGGACGTCCTGATCGGCGGCCACTGCCTGCAGTGAGGCAAGGACCTGCTCCAGTCGGTCCTTACGGTCCACGTTCTCCTCACGGTGGACGCTGGCCAACAGGTATCCGCCCGGCTCCAGCCCGAGGCGGTCCAGCACGTCCGAGGCGTCGATCTGATCGCGGTAGCTCGTCAGCACCTCCAGCATCGGCGAACCCATCACCATCACATCGCGCGGGTGCAGTCCCTCCGAGAGCAGGTTGCGCCGCGAGTGCTCGGTGTAGACGAGGTTGTAGTCGCTCACATGGTCCACGAGGTGTCGGTTGATCTCCTCGGGAACGTTGGGGTCGAAGGAGCGGTTTCCGGCTTCGAGGTGGAACACCGGCACCTTGAGCCGCTTGCCCATAATGGCAGAGACACAGCTGTTGGTGTCCCCCAGGACCACCATGGCGTCCGGCTTTTCCTCCAGAAGAACCCGTTCGGTGCCCCGCAGCACGTCTCCCAGTACCGCTCCGAGGGACGAGGTGTCCACGTTCAGGACATGGTCCGGGCTCCGCAGCCCCAGGTCCCGGAAGAACACCTCGTTGAGGTTGTAGTCGTAATTCTGGCCCGTGTGCACCAAGACGTGGTCCGCAGTACCCTCCAGCCGGCGGATCACGCACGCCATCCGGATGATCTCCGGCCGGGTCCCCACAACGGTCATGACTTTCAACTTCTTGGCCACAGCAGCCTCAGACTTCCTGGTAGAACGTGTCGGTGTCATCGGGGTTGAAGATCTCGTTGGTCCAGAATTGGGTGAGGACGTCATCGTCCGTGCCCGTGTTGCAGATGTTGTGCACCCAGCCGATGGGCATATCCACAGCCTGGGGCTGGTCACCGTTGACGTTGATCGTCATCGTCTCCGTGGAGAACATGCGCCGCAGCCCGAGTGAGGCCTCACCGGCTAGCACCACGAAACGTTCGATCTTCCGCAGGTGGTAATGCTGGCCGCGGACCACGCCCGGTCTCGTGGTGGAGAAGAACGTCTGTCCCTCACCTCCATGGCTCTTGACCGTCTCCACCAAGTGTCCCCGGTGATCGGCGCGCGGCTCGAGCGGCTGCGCAGGCCGGGCCTCGAAGGCGAAGGACCGGTAGGTGTTGAACAGGTCCCGGTCGAAAGAGTCCGTCAGATCCGGGATCTCCGACCGAGAGTAGATCTCGTGGAAGTCGGACAGCTTCTGGGCGATCTCCGAAACGGAAACGTCCGATGTCCGGTAGGTTTCAAGGTCCTGAGACGCCTGGGCGTCCAGGAGGGCTTCTGCCGCCACCTGGGCGTGCATGAGCTGGAGTTCCCTGTCCTGCTGTACCAGGACAGGCTCCCCGTTGGCCGTCAGATGGCAGAACGTCGCCACCACGGAGTTGTAGAACGGCTTCCCGTGCTCGCCGAAAAGGTTCGGGAGGAGCAGGTCCACGAAAGTCAGGCCCAGCTCTTCGCAAGCGTCCTCCAGGATGCGCGCTGTGTCCTCCTTGGCAGAGCCGTACTCGGATCCGTTGCCCGCCTGGATGGAGTTGGCGTACACCACCGTCTCCGGCCGGCTCGGAGCGTTCCTGAGGGCCTCTGCGATTTGCCCGGCCATCAGGCGATTCCCCTGAGCGACCTCTTCAGCGGTGCCACGGTTGACTCCCGCCACGTGAACGAGCCGGTCAGCACCGTCAATGGCCGCGGTCGCATCAGCCAGATCGAAGCCATCACCGAGGTGAATGGAACGGAGGTCCTCACCCGTCCTGGAGAAGTTGCGGATCCGTAGATGCCACCCCAGAAATCCACCGGAGCCGGTTGCAGCGATGATGCTCACGCCAGCCCCCAGTTCTTCCGCTCGCGTTGGATCTCCGGAAGACTCAGGAGAAGGTCCTTGGTCTCCTCGACATCCATGTGCCGGGCGGTGTGCGAGTCGTAGTCCTCGTAGGTGTTCACAGTCTTGCTGCCCTCCTCGAAGAAGGGTGTGTAGTCAAGCTGCCGCTTGTCTGCAGTCACCCGGAAATAGTCGCCATGATCCACTGCGCGCGCCAATTCCTCGCGGGTGGCCAGCTGCTCTGAGAGCTTCTCCCCATGGCGTGTGCCGATGATGTTCATGTCCGGTACCCGTTCGAAGAGTTCACAGACAGCGGCGGCCAACGTCCCGATGGTGCACGAGGGGACCTTGCGGATGAACAGGTCGCCTTGTTCGGCATTGTTCATCGCATAGTGCACCAGGTCCACGCTCTGATCGAGACTCATCATGAAGCGCGTCATGTCCGGATCCGTGACGGTGATCTTCTTGCCGGCCTTGAGCTGGTTGATGAACAGCGGGACCACACTGCCCCGGGAGTACAGGACGTTGCCATAGCGCACGCAAGAAACCACGGTCTTGGCCTGCGGATTCTCCAGACCGTGCGATTGGGCGACCTTTTCCATCAGTGCTTTAGTCATGCCCATGGCGTTGACCGGGTACACCGCCTTGTCCGTGCTGAGGCACACCACGGATTCGACGCCAACCTCCTCCGCGGCCTTGACGACGTTCTCGCTGCCCGTGACGTTGGTCTTGACAGCCTGCATCGGGAAGAACTCCGCCGACGGCACCTGCTTGAGCGCCGCTGCATGGAAGACATGCGTCACTCCCAGCATGGCCGCACGGATGCTGTCATAGTCTCGGACATCGCCGAGGAAGTAACGGATCCGGTTGTCACCGAGGTCATGGCGCATCTGATCCTGCTTGGCTTCATCGCGGCTCAGGACGTGGACCCGGTCACTGCCCTGGTCGAGTAGGTAACGCACCATACGGTGGCCGAAGCTGCCAGTGCCGCCGGTAATCAGCACGGACTCGGGAACCGCCTGCTTCGGTTCGCTCTTGTCACTCACTGTTGTCCTCCATGATTGCTCGTCATTGTCTGTCTGCTGACCGATCTCACCGGAACAGCACCACCTTCGCGGTGTTGCCAAGAATTTTCAGATCCCCCACCAGAGACCTACGCTGCACGTAGTCCACGTATGCAGCGGCCTTTCTCGGAAGGATCGAGTCCACATAATGCGACTCAGGATCCCGGGCCAGCGCCAGTTCGTCGCCCTCGTTCCGAAACTCGATGGACGCCGGATCCGTGATTCCCGGCTTCACTGACAGGATGATCGGTCGCATCTCTGTGGGCCATTGGGCAACATACTCGGGAACCTCCGGACGAGGTCCCACCAGCGACATATCTCCGCGGAGCACATCGTAGAACTGCGGGATTTCGTCCAGCTTGGTCTTGCGGAGGATCGTGCCGATGCGGGTCACCCTTGGATCTCCAGTGCCGGATACGGCCAGTCCATCGTGGTCGGGTCGCATGGTCCGGAACTTGTGAATCTTGAACGTTCGGCCGTACTGCCCGACACGTTCCTGGGTGAAGAGCACAGGGCCCGGAGACGTCGCTTTGATGGTGACGGCCACGACAGCCAGTGCGGGGCTGGTGACCACTAAGGCCGCTGCCGAGACGACCGTGTCGAGGACCCGTTTGATCACCTCGTCAGCACCCGCCCGACTGCGCCGATGACCTTGTCCACGTCCCCATCGGTCATGGAGGAGAAGATCGGGAGGCTCACCGCCCTCTCGAACTCCCGGGTGGCCACGGGGAAGTCAGCATCGTCCGCACCGCAAGCGTCTTTCCAGTACGGGTGCAGGTGGAGAGGGATGAAGTGGACCGAGGTTCCGACACCTTCGTTGCTCATGCGGTTAATGAACTCGTCACGGTGTAGTCCCGCCGTCCCGGCGTCGATGCGAAGCATGAAGAGGTGCCACGCGTGGTTCTCAGGGTCCTCGGGGACCAGCGGCAACTCGATGGGCAGATCCCGGAACGCCTCCAGATATCGATGGGCGATCGCTCTTCGTCTGTCCCGCATCTCCACAGCTCGACCGAGTTGGACACGGCCCATGGCCGCGGCAGTGTCCGGAAGGTTGTACTTGAACCCGGGTGCCACGACATCGTAGCGCCAGGCCGGCACCGTCGATTGGTAGCGGTTGAACACGTCTCTACTGATCCCGTGCAGGCGCATGGTGCGCATGCGCTGGGCCAGGTCCTCGGAACGAACCATCACCATGCCGCCCTCACCGGTGGTGATCGTCTTGGTCGCATAGAAGCTGAACACCACCGCGTCCGAGGTCGAGTTTCCGACGTGCTTTCCGTTCGACCTCACGGGGAAAGCGTGGGCCGCATCTTCGACCACCAGCAGCTGATGCCGGGTCGCGAAGTCCTCCAGCTCTCGGGCATCCACCGGGATCCCGGCCAGATGCACTGGCATTATGGCCTTGGTGCGGTCAGTGATCTTCCGCTCGGCGTCTTGGAAGTCGATGTTGAGAGTTGCTGGGTCAACGTCTACCAATATCGGATCCGCGCCCACATAACGGACCACTTCTGCCGTGGAAGTAAAGGTCCAGGTCGGGACGAGCACTTCGTCGCCCGGACCGATTCCTAGTGCTTCCACTGCCAGGTGGAGTCCAGCTGTCGCCGAGTTGACGGCCACACACATGATGTCTTCGCCGCCCAGGAACTCCGCCATCTCTTTCTCGAAGGCGGCGGCATTCGGGCCGGTAGTCAGCCAGCCCGAACGAATCGTCTCGGTGACTGCCTCGATCTCAGCCTCGGTGATGTCCGGCCGGGCGAACGGCAGGAAGGGGACGGTCTCAGTGTTCTCAGGCATCCTCAGAGATCCTTTCGGAGGCAGACGTATTCACTGCTTTGACGTATCGGTTCATGCGTCGGTTCTCCGGCGTCGAATACTCGTCATGCAGGGTCCACCCGAGGCGGCTGTAGAAGGCATTCACGCTATCGTTCCCCTCCGCGTCGGTGGTCAGCATGACGGACGAGGCTCCTTGCCGTTGCGCCTGGTTGGTCCAGGCGTCCAACAGCTGGCGACCGGCACCCTGACCCTGCAGGTCCGGGTCAACACAAATGGAACTCAAAAGGGCCGCTCCGGGCAGGTTGTCAGAGACCTCCCCACGGTAGGCCACAGCGCGCAGCAACCGCGGCGCGTGTACCGGGTTCTTCAACGCGATCGCCGCACTCTTGGTGGCGAATCCCACGAGTCGTCGTTTCAGGAGGCGCTTGAAGAAGCCCGCGGGTTCTGTGGTTCCCACCGCCGCGCCCCGCACTCTGCCGGAACCGTCGAGCAGCACGGAGGATACCGCCGTCGGGTCCTCCAGGAAGCCCTGGTAGAACTCCCGCAGGAAACCCGGGCCCAGCTTCGTGAGGAAGAATTCCGGGAAGGCCTGTTGATGAAGTCTCGCGACCGACTCAATATGGACCCTCCGCAGCGGAACGGTGCTTAGGGACGGGGTGCCGGTGTCGTCCAGAGCGGTGCGTCCGGCCGCCACGGCCATGGTGTGTTCGGCGAGATCCGTGGTGGCGGCGAGGCTGAACTGGTCCTGGTAGGTCTTCCGCGCGGTGGCGCCCATCGTTGACAATCCGTCTCGTCCCAGCGCCGCCAACTGCCGAATCCCCGCAGCGATGCTGGCCGGGTCCGTCTGGTTGACGGCCAGTCCCGCACCCGACGACGACACCACGTCGACCACGTCACCGATGGCGGCCACCAGCGCGGCGGTTCCGGAGGCAAGGATCGCCTGGGTCTTGCTCGGCATCGTTAGGGGAGTGAGTGGATCCTCCACCAGGCTGATGTAGGCGATGTCCGCCGTCGCCATGAGATCAGTCATTTGCTCCTGTGGGACACGGCCGATGAAGCGCACAGAGGGTGCAGACTCGGCGAGGGAACGAAGATGCTCCTCGGTATTGCCTCCGCCCGCCATGAGACACACGAACCGCTCGGGGTCCAGGGACTTGCACGCCGTCATCAAGGTGTCGAGTCCCTGGGCCTGCCCCATGGCACCCGCGTAGACGAGGACGATCTGGTCCTCCCCGATGCCCAGTTCCACCCTCATGGATTGACCCCCGGGATGGAACACCTGCTCATTGGCCGGCTTCGGGACATAGGTGATTTTCCCAGCTGGAACGCCTCGTTCGGCGAGGATGCCTCCCACACTGGGGGCGATGTGCACGACAGCGTCGGAGGCCCGGTACATGGAGGAGACCCATGCGTTGAGCACCGGTGCGGCGACCTTTCCGACGGCGCTGCCCGCCGGGAACCCGGACACCATGACGGTGTCCGGCCACAGGTCGGCCACTTCGCTGATGATCGGGGTGCCCCGCAGATACCTCTGAACAAGCATCGGGAGGGCCACCGTGATCGGAGAGTAGTTGACCCAGACCACATCCGCCCCGCGGAGGGAGTCGAGCCCCAGCGCGGTGGCGCTTGCCCCGAAGGAGCCGTAGTTGATCAACCTCTTAGCCAGCGAGTCGTCGTGGCTCGGAAAGAGGAAAGTTCGAGTGACGTTGACCCCGTCGAGGGTCTCCCGCAGGCGCGGCTGGAGCTGGTATCCGTCGGCCAGCAAGCCTTCGGGATAATTGGGAAACCCTGTCACCACGTTGACGCTGTGCCCCCGCTTGACCAGTTCTCGGGCGAGGACCCCGGGCAGGGAAGCCGGGCCGGGTTCCGGGTCGTACCACTGGGTGATCATCCCGATCTTCATGCCGCCGACCACCGTCCTTTAGTCGTAGCCGTGTCCATCAGGGTCGTATCCGTATGGAGATTCACGCGACACCGGGTGATTCATGCTGGGGTTCGTGCTTGCCACAGCGCTCCAACCAGACGTGTACATCCATGTCACTGGGCGACAGGGTATGGACGTGGGCGTGGGAGATTTTGGGGTGGAACGGGCGTTCGTCGCCCTCCCCCAAGCCCACCAACTCCTCGTGCATCTTCTCGCCCTCGCGGAGGCCAGTGAAGGTGATCTCGACGTCCTTGCCGGACATCTCGATCATCCGCTCCGCGATGTCGAGGATCTTGACCGGCTCGCCCATATCCAGAATCAGTACCTCAGCGGGGGCTCCGATGGCACCGGCCTGGACCACCAACTGGCAGGCCTCCGGGATGGTCATGAAGTACCGCGTCACGTCCGGGTGAGTGACCGTCACCGGTCCACCCCTTTCAATGAGGGACTGGAACGTCGGCAGCATCGAACCACGGCTGCCGATGACGTTGCCGAACCGGACGGAAAGGTAGGGACGGTCCGTCTCCTGAGCCATCCACGCGGTCAGCTTTTCTGCGACCCGCTTCGAGTGCCCCAGCACGCTCGTAGGATTCGCAGCCTTGTCCGTGCTGATATTGATGAAAGTCTCCACGTTCGCGTTCCGGGCCGCGTTGAGAACGTTGAGGGTGCCCAGGACGTTCGTCTTCCATGCTTCCTCGGGGTACTGCTCGAGCATCGGCAGGTGCTTGAGCGCAGCGGCGTGGTAGACCACCTCAGGCTTACGGTCCTGGAAGATCTTCTCCAGCGCGTCTGCCTCGCGGATGTCAGCGAGCACCACATCGCGGGTATGAAGCAGCCCGTGCCCGACGGTCCCGAGTTGAGCCATCTGGAGGCCCGTCTCATCTCGATCCAGCATGATGAGTTCGGTAGGGGCAAACTTCGAGATCTGCCGGCAGAGTTCCGATCCAATCGAGCCCCCAGCGCCAGTGACCAAGACTCGTTTGCCGGCGATGTAGTCGGCGATGGACTCGACTTCGGTGTCCACAGGGTTCCGGCCGATCAGGTCCTCAATAGAGATGTCCCTCAGGTCTGAGAGCCTGGTATGCCCAGCCATAATCTGTTCCAGAAGGGGAAGCACTCGAACATGGAGGCCGACAGCACCAGCGGCATCAGAGATGTCGCGAACGAGGGTCGAATCAGCGCGGCCAATGGCTAAGACGAGTTCCTTGGCCCCAGTCTTCTCGACGACGTCCGGCAAATCATCGAAACCACCCATCACCTTGACGCCACGAATCTCCAGATTGGAGAGCTGTGGGTCATCGTCCAGGAGGGCTACGGGCCGGTACTCAGACTCCACGTCTGTCTGCATGCGGCGAACTACCGTCTCACCCAGGTAGCCAGCACCGTAAACGATGGTCGCCGTGGCTTTATTGCCCGGCTTGCGACGACGCTCCAGCATGAGGCGGTACATATAGCGCACGCCCAACATGCACAAGAGGGCCATGGGAGTCGCGATGATGCCTGTGCTCCGAGGAGACTCGAACACATTGCCCACCACGAGCATCAATACCGTGGTGATCAGACCCACCAGAACCACGATGTATGTCAGGGTCTTGACCTCGTCAAAGGTGCCGTAGACATGCCGACCGCGGTAGATGCCACTGACGAAGCCGAGAATCCCCTGAAGGACGGCCGCGACCACACCGAAGAGGAGTAACCGCCCCCACCCCATCTGAGCGAAATCGAATTCATACCTCAGCCAGGCGGCCAACATGATCATGGCGATCCAACTCACCACATCAACCGTGAAGAAAGTCGTTCTAGCCACGCGCGTTCGAGTCCGCCGGTTCATGGTCCTCCAAGGTATGCAAGTCCTGTCACGCCCTACGCGTTCCAGCCGTGCCGTGCTCTACCCAGCCCCCTCAGGCCGGTCACAGAGTGACAAATGAATACTACGTCACGGGCTACAACGTGAAACGTCTAGGACGAACTATGGCGCTTGCTGGAAGTGATTCAATTCCGGGTTCACCGATGTGGAAGTTACACCTTTCTGAACAGCAGGTAAAAACTCCTTGTCAGAACCGTTCTGTGTTTCGTCTCACTCCACCGTCACGGACTTAGCCAGGTTACGCGGCTGGTCCACGTCATAGCCCTTGGCCGTGGCCAGCTCGCAGGCGAAGATCTGCAGCGGGACAGTGGTCAACAGCGGCATGAGCATGGGTTGGGTCTCCGGGACGTAGAAGACTCGCTCCGCGTAGTCCCTGACAGTCTCATCGCCAGCTTCGGCCACCACGATGGTCTTAGCGCCGCGGGCGCGGACCTCCTGGATGTTGGAGACCACCTTCGCGTGGAGGGAGTGGCGATCCATCGGTGAGGGCACCACCACGAAGACCGGCTGGCCCTCATCGATGAGTGCAATCGGGCCGTGCTTGAGCTCGCCAGCAGCGAAGCCCTCAGCATGGATGTAGGCCAACTCCTTGAGCTTCAGGGCTCCCTCAAGGGCCACCGGGTAACCGACGTTGCGGCCCAGGAACAGCACAGAGGAAGCCTCAGACATGGAACGGGCGAGTTCCTTGATGCTGTCCGCGTTGTCCAGGATCTGCTGGACCTTGGCCGGGATGTCGGCGAGGTCGGACAGGATGTCCTTGATCTCTTCGCGGTAGAGCTTCTTGGTCAGCTGGGCCAGATAGAGGCCCAGCAGGTAGGCCGCGGTGATCTGGGCCAGGAACGCCTTGGTGGAGGCCACGGCGATCTCAGGGCCGGCGTGGGTGTAGAGCACGGCATCTGATTCACGCGGGATCGTGGAGCCGTTGGTGTTGCAGATGGACACGGTGCGGGCGCCCTGCTCCTTGGCATAGCGCACGGCCATCAGGGTGTCCATGGTCTCGCCGGACTGGGAGATGGAGACGATCAGGGTGTTCGCGTCGATGATCGGATCGCGATACCGGAACTCATGGGAAAGCTCCACCTCCACCGGAATGCGGCACCAGCGCTCGATGGCGTACTTGGCGACCATTCCGGCGTAGGAGGAGGTGCCGCAGGCTAGGACGATGATCTTCCGGATGGACTTGAGCTCGTCCTCGTCGATCCGCAGTTCGTCGAGGATCAGGTTTCCGTCAACGTCGCTGCGGCCCAGCAGGGTGTCTGCCACGGCAGCCGGCTGGTCGTGGATTTCCTTCTCCATGAAGGAGGCGAAGCCACCCTTCTCGGCAGCGGAGGCGTCCCAATCGACGGTGAATTCCTTGCCCTGGGCAGGGCTACCGAAGAAGTCGGTGATCTCGACGGAGTCGGCGGTGATGGTGACCACCTGATCCTGTTCGAGTTCCACCGCGCGGCGGGTGAAGTCGATGAAGCCGGAGACGTCCGAACCGAGGAAGTTTTCTCCCTCCCCCAGGCCGACGACCAGCGGGGAATTCTTGCGGGAGGCCACGACGCGGTCGGGATGATCGGCGTGGACGGCCAACAGGGTGAACGCACCTTCGAGGCGCTGGCTGACCAACTGCATGGACTTCGTCAGGTCCTGTTCGCCCTCGTGGCGGTAGATGTGGCCGAGCAGAGCTGCGGCCACCTCGGTATCGGTCTCCGAACGGAAGGCGACCCCGTCGGCCAGCAGTTCCTTCTTCAGCTCGGCGAAGTTCTCGATGATGCCGTTGTGGATGACGGACAGCTGGTCGCCGTCGGTCAGATGAGGGTGGGCGTTCAGGTCAGTCGGCCCGCCGTGGGTGGCCCACCGGGTGTGACCGATACCCACGGACGCCACCGGCACCGGACTGGATTCGAGTTCCGCCGTGAGGTTGGCCAGCTTGCCAGCCTTCTTGCGGTGCTCCACAGCACCGTCAGCCACCACGGCAATGCCGGCGGAATCATATCCACGGTATTCAAGGCGCTTGAGGCCTTCCATGAGCACGTCCAGGGACGAGTGCTGATCCAACAAAGAGGGCTGGCCAATGTAGCCGACGATTCCACACATGGGCACTAGGTTATCCCGCCGGGAGCCCCGCACCGTGCACCGACCACGCCCGAGGGGTTCACACACGCTCCCACCACCCATAGCGTGACAATCATGAAGGCACTCACTTGGCAAGGTAAGCGACACGTCAGCATCGAGAACGTCCCGGATCCGGTCATCGAGGCGCCCACGGACGCGATCATCAAGATCACCTCCACCGCCATCTGCGGCTCGGACCTGCACCTCTATGAGGTCCTCGGCCCGTTCATGGACAAGGACGATGTGATCGGCCACGAGCCCATGGGCATCGTCGAGGAGGTCGGCTCGGGAGTGACCAACCTCTCCCCCGGCGACCGCGTGGTCATCCCCTTCACCATCTCGTGCGGACACTGCTGGATGTGCGAGCGCGGGCTGCAGTCCCAGTGCGAGACTAACCAGGTCCGCGAGCAAGGCTCCGGCACCACTCTGTTCGGCTACTCCCGGCTCTACGGCTCCGTGCCCGGCGGCCAGGCGGAGTACCTGCGCGTCCCGAACGCTGACTACGGCCCCATCAAGGTCCCGCACACCGGCCAGGACGAGCAGTGGCTCTACCTCTCGGACATCCTTCCCACCGCCTGGCAGGCGGTGCAGTACGCGCATGTCCCCGAGGGCGGCACCCTGGCGGTTCTGGGACTGGGACCGGTCGGCCAGTTCACCGCCCGCATCGGTAAGCACCTGGGCTACCGGGTCATCGCTGTGGATCCGGTGGCCGAACGCCGGGGCATGGCCGAACGCCACGGGATCGAGACCATCGACCAGGACAAGCACGTGGGCGCCCGGCTGCGGCTCGCCACGGACGGGCGCGGCCCGGACGCGGTGGTGGACGCCGTCGGGATGGAGGCACACGGTTCCCCGGTCGCCGGCTTCGCGCACCAGGCCGTCGGCATGCTGCCGGACGCTATCGGCCGGCTGGCCATGAAGACCGCCGGCACGGATCGCCTCAACGCCCTCCAAACCGCTATCGATGCCGTGCGGCGCGGCGGCACCATCTCCCTGTCCGGCGTCTACGGCGGCATGGCCGACCCGATGCCCATGCTGACCCTGTTCGACAAGCAGATTGCTCTCACCATGGGCCAGTGCAACGTGAAGCACTGGATCGACGACCTGATGCCCCTGGTGGACGATCCCTCCGACCCGCTCGGCGTTTTGGACCTGGCCACTCACCAGGTGCCGCTGGACCGCGCCCCGGAGATGTACGAGACGTTCCAGAAGAAGCAGGACGGCTGCATCAAGGTGGTCCTCAAGCCCGAGCTCAGCACCAACGCAACAGGTGGCACGGAGGGCGAGACCACCAGGTTCCCTGCGGACGTCGGATCCCACGAAGCGGACGGAGGACGCTGATGCGCGTCGTGGTCCTCGGTGCCACCGGCAACGCGGGCACCGCTCTGCTGCACCGGCTCCAGGCCGCCAAATCCGCTGGCGAGGTGGACTCCATCGTCGGCGTCTCCCGGCGCGGCCCGGACCGTGCTGGTCCGCCCTTCGACGGCGTGGAATGGCTCAAGATCGATGTCACGGATCCCGACGCCGGCCCGCGGCTTGAGACGGCGATGCGCGGCGCGGACGCGGTCGTCGACCTGGTTTGGGTGATCCGGCCCAATCGAGACCGGGAGTTCCTGCGGGCCGTCAATGTGGAGGGCAATCGGACAGTGTTCCAGGCGGTCGCCCACGCCGGGGTCCCGCACCTGGTTTACGCCTCCTCGATCGGCGCCTATGGCAAGGGCTCCAAGACCGTCCCCGTGGACGAGTCCCACCCGACCACCGGGACCCCCACCTCCCACTACGGCGCTCAGAAGGCCGAAGTGGAGGACCTGCTGGATGCCTTTGAGCGCGAGAATCCCGGCGTGCTGGTCACGCGCCTGCGGCCCGGGCTGATCTTCGGGGCGGTGCCCGCACCCGAGATCAAGGACTACTTCATCGGCGACCTGGTCCCGGCCCGTCTGCTGACGTGGCTGCTGGCGGTGGGACGGCTGCCGGTGCTGCCGTTCCCGGCGGGCATCCGGTTCCAGGCCGTCGCCGCTTCGGACATCGCCGAGGCGTATTGGCAGGTGGTCCGGCAACGGGTCGGCGGCGCCTTCAACGTGGCCGCCGAGCCCGTACTGGATGCCCAGACGATGGGCCAGCTACTCGGCTCACGCCGGTACCTGGAGTTGCCCGTCTCCGTGTTCAAGGCGCTGGCCGCCGCCACCTACGCCGCCCGGCTGCAGCCGACCGACCCCGGCTGGGTGGACATGGCCGAAACCGTCCCGATCATGGACACCACGAAGCTACGGGAGACGACCGGCTGGAGCGAGACGATCAGCTCTCAGCAGGCCCTCCGAGCGTTGCTAGATGGCTTCGACGGTGCCGAGGGCCTCGGCAACGCGGGACACCGCTCGCACTCGCCGCTGGAATAGCCACCGGAATAACCACCCGGTCAACTGACCAAGATCTGCGTCGAGTTCTCCTTGATGGCCGCGTTGGCCCACTTCATCTGCCGCAGGGTGTCCGGGTGGCAGCGCTGGACCACGGCCAGCAGGTCCAGGTGCTGGATGCCTTGGGCCGCCTGCGCGAGCATCTCCCAGTCAGCGGAGACGCCGCAGGCCTTGGTGTAGATCTCCCGCAGATCGTGCAGCAGGGCCAGCTCTGGGAAGCCCTTGCGTCCCAGCATCTCGCTGCCGCGTTCGCGCAGCCGCCGGGCCGTGCCGAGTTCCGACTTCGGCTCAGGGTCCAACTTCTGGCCGTAGTCGCCGGCGATCTCGGCGATCTCCCGGACGTGCTGCCGGGACCATTCGGCCAGGTCCTGGCCCAGGTGGTAGATCGAGTGGTCGACCTTGTGGCGTTCGGAGGCATGCAGCAACTCCTGGGCCAGGTCGTTCTCCGAATGGTGCAGTTCGTGCAGGACAAGTCCGAGCTTCATCGTGGTCCCCTCTCGGTGCCGAGTCCGCCGCCCACGAGCACCTCTTCGTCGGCCTGCGCGGTGTGGTCCCCCTCCGTGCGGAACCCGACGTCGCCCACCGGGGCGGACGCCGTCGTCGTGGGTGCGGGAGCCGGGCCCTGGCCGGCTGACACGCGGCGGATCTGGGCGGCCGCCGTCTTGAAGATGGGTTGCTTGGACGCCGGATCCCAGTCGGTGATGGTCAGCTCGTTGGCGGCCCGGCCGCCGTCGCCGGGGCCATAGCCGCCACCGACGTCCCAATAGCCGTAGTGGAAGGGCAGGAAGAGGACGCCGGGCCGGATGCCGGTGATCCTCGCCTGCGCCTTCACGCTGCCCCGGGGCGTGGTGACCTCGGTGAGGTCTCCCTCGCCGATCCCCCACGCGGCGGCGTCCCGCGTGCAGAGTTCCACCCAGACCTCCGGGGCGGCCCGCTGCAGCTGCGGGGCGCGGGCCGTCTTGGTGCGGGTGTGGAAATGGTAGAGCGTCCTGCCGGTGATGAGCTGGAAGGGAAAATCCTCACTGGTGACCTCATGCGGGGGCAGGTACGCCGCGGCCTTGATGACGGCCTTGGACTCCGGATTCAGTGATCTGTATTCATCCGGCTCCAGTGGGGCGCCGGTGACCAGGTCCTTGCCGTAGCTCTCGCAGTACGCCGCGTCGCTCCAGAAGGAACCGCCCTCGTAGAGCCGTTCCGTGCCCTCGGGATGGTCCTCGTTGCAGGGCCACTGGATGCCCGACGCCCCGCGGAGCTTGTCATAGCTCAGGCCCGTGTAGTCGCAGGGCCGTCCCCGCGTGCACTCCTTCCAGGCATCGAACGCGGACTCCGGATCGTGCCACGTCACCAGGGGCTCGCCGTCCTTGTCCCGCAGATCCAGGCGGCGTGCGTAGTCCAGGAAGATGTCCAGGTCCGGCTTCGCCTCGCCCGGCGGGTCCACGGCCTTCTCGGACAGGTGCACCGTGCGGTCCACATTCGTGAACGTCCCGGTCTTCTCACCCCACGTGGCGGCCGGAAGCACGACGTCGGCCAGCTGGGCCGTCTCCGTCAGGTACAGGTCCTGCACCACCAGGAAGAGCCGGTCCTGCTCGAAGATCGCGCGGATGCGCGCGAGCTCCGGCAAGGACACGGCCGGGTTGGTGCCGCTCACCCACATCAGGCGGATGGAGCCGTCCTCCGCGTAGCGCATCATCTGCATCACGTGGGTGGGCGGCCCGTAGTGCGGGATGCGGGACGGCTCCACGTTCCAGACCCGGGCCAGGTCTGCCACGTGCTCATCATTGGACCAGTTGCGGAAGCCCGGCAGGTCCCCGTCGCCGCCGCACTCGCGGGTGTTCTGGGCCGTCGGCTGCCCGTTCATCTGCAGGATCCCACAGCCGGGGCGGCCCAGCATGCCGCGGATCAGGTGCACGTTGTTGACCTGCACGGACGCCGCCGTGGCCTGGTGGGACTGGTAGAAGCCCTGCAGCACGGTGGAGAGCAGCCGCTCGGCACCGCCGATGATGCGTGCGGCCTCGCGGATCTGCTCGGCCGGGACGTCGCAGATCTGGGCCACGTGCTCCGGGGTGTACTCGCGGACCCGCTGCTCGAGCTCGGCGTAGCCCACCGTGTGGGCGCTGATGTAGTCCCGGTCGATCTGCTCGCGGGCGATGATCTCATGCAGCAGCCCGTTCATCAGGGCCACGTTGGTGCCCGGCCGCGGGGCCAGGTGCACGGCGGCGTGGCGGGCGACCTCCGTGGGCCGCGGGTCCACGCAGATCAGCTGCGGCGGGTTCGGGCCGCAGAGGCGGTCCAGGATCCGCATCCACAGCACGGACTGTGTCTCCGCCATGTTGTGCCCGTAGAGGGCGATGACGTCCGCGTGGTCGATGTCCGTGTAGCTGCCCGGTTGCCCGTCGCAGGCGAAGGACTCCTTGAGGGCGGCAGCCGCCGTGGCGGTGCAGAGCCGGGTGTTCCCGTCCACGTGGTTGGTGCCCAGCCCGCCGTGGGCGATCAGTCCGAGGGTGTAGTACTCCTCGGCGAACAGCTGGCCGGTGGTGTAGAAGCCGAGGGCGCTGGCCCCCTGTTCGTCCAGCAGTTCCCGGGTGCGGGCCACGATCCGGTCCATGGCGGTGTCCCAGTCCGTCTCCACCAGTTCGCCATCCACTCGCACCAGCGGCCTGGTCAGCCGGTCCGGGGAGGCGTTGGCCTGCCAGCCGTAGAGGTCCTTCACGCCCAGCCGGCCGTGGTTGACCCGGTCCCCCGCCCGGCCGCGGACCCCAGCGATCCGCCCGTCCTTCACCGCGATGTCCAGGGCGTCCCCGTTGGAGTGCAGGATCGAGGCGGTCTGGACCCACCGGTCCACGGCGTCCGGGTCCAGCCCCTCCTCCAGGTGGGTGTCCACCCGCACCGGCCAGGACTCTCCGGCGGAGTAGGGGGTGCGGGTGCCCCAAGGCTCGGCGATCCGGTCTGTAGTAGTCACCCACCCATTGCTACGCCCGTCTCACGGAGGGCACAAGGGTGCCTCGCCCCCATCGCAGCTGCGGAGTCATTGCCTGCACCAGGTGCCGGGCGTACGGTTCTGCCACCACGTCAGAACCCCACGGGGAGAGCCATGAGTCAGAATCCCACCGAGACCGACGGTGACCTCTACGCCATCATCTTCGAGAACGAGAGAGTGCGGGTCCTCGAGTACCGGGACACCCCGGGAACCCGGACCCACGAACACCACCACGGGGACAGCCTGATGGTCACGCTGAGCGACTTCCAACGGGAGATCACCGTGGCCGGAACCACCCGTCCGGTGGAGCTCGCGGCGCACCAGGTGCAGTGGCTGCCAGCCCAGAACCACGTGGGCCACAATGTGGGGACCACGGACACGCACGTGCTGTTCGTCGAGCTGAAGTAGCCGCTCCCCGCGCGGTATCTGGCGTCACGCACCAGGGTCGGCCCCCTCCCCCATCACGGCCGCGATAACTGCCGATTCGCCCGGCGCGTTTCGACGTGAACTGGTGCCGTGATGCCGAGCGTGATGCCCAGGTCGGTCGGCGGCCCCTCGCTCAGTGGGCGACGAAGCGGGTATCCATCGTGTCGTCGCTGATGCGGCGGACCCTGGCCTGCTGGTCCTGCGCCTGCTGGTAGAGGTCCTTCATCCGCTGGCCGTCCAGGCCGGCCTCGGGAAAGCGCTCCGCCAGCTTGGCCAGCACGGCGTACATGCCGGCCTTGCCCTGCAAGGCGCTCTGCAGGATGTCCATCTCCACCTGCGTCATGCCCTCGGACTTCGACCGGGTGATGTTCACGGGATTCAGCCGGCCGGCCGCTCCAGCGACCACGCCCAGGGCATTCTCCACGATCGACTGCCGCAGCCCGAGCCGATCGATCAGCTGCTCGAGTTCCTCCTTCTCCTCAGTGACCTCCCCAGACAGATCACGGAACTCCTGCTCGTATTCGGTGCCGTCCCACGTGTCCGCGGCGGCCTGGAACAGGCGGATGCCGCTCTTGGCACCCAGCAGGTGGTGATTGAGGTAGTCCTGCAACTCGTGCTGGTTGATCTGGTTGAGCTGATGGGGATCATTGTGGGGAGTGTCCATGGTCCCTGCCTACGCGTCCTGGAGCCTCAGGGCAAGGGTGGCCGGGCGTGGGAGGTGTTGCCGGCGTGACTGTTCGGGCGGACCGTGCCTGCTGCGAAACGGCCAGGAGCGGCGGGATTGCTCCCGCCGCTCCTGGCTTCTGTGGTGTCGGCTTACCGGCTGACCGTTGTACGGGCTCGCCGGCTGGCCGGTGTCAGCTGGTGCGCCGCATCGTGCGCTCCATCAGCATCAGGCCGCCGCCGAGCAGCAGCAGCAGGAGGCCACCGCCGATCAGCCAGCCGTGGTCCGCACCGGTGCGGGCCAGCTGATCACCGTCGGGACGGTCCGAGGTGCCGTTCCAGTTGTTGTTCCCGGAGTTGTTGTTCCCGGGATTGGTGTTGCCGTTGTCGTTCCCCGGATCGTTCGGGGAACCGCCCGGGGTGTCACCGAAGTCACCGTCGGGGTCGTCATCCCCCTGGACGGCTTCCCGCACCTCGAGCCGGACGACCTCCGAGTCCTCGCCGGTCACGGCCTCGACCTCGTAAGCGCCGGGTTCGGTGCCCTCGGGAACCGTGATCGTGGTGGTGAAGTCACCGTTCTCGTCCGTGGTCACCGTGGTCTCGGTGCCGGGGGCCGGGTTGCCCTCGGGGTCCAGGAGCTGGACCTCGACCTCGGTGTTCGGCGGGTAGCCGGAACCCTCCACGATGACCTCGTCGCCGGGGGCTGCGGTTCCGGGATCCACGGACAACTCGGGCGTCGTGCCGGCGTCCGGCGCTTCCACCTCGAGCGGGGCGGTCTCGGTCTCGTCACCGGCCTCGGCGACCACGTCGTAGTCACCGGGCTCGGTGCCCTCAGGGACCGTGATCGTGGTCTCGAAGTCACCGTTCTCATCCGTGGTCACCGTGGTCTCGGTGCCAGGCACCGGGTTGCCCTCGGGGTCCAGGAGCTGGACCTCGACCTCGGTGTTCGGAGGGAAGCCAGAGCCGTCGACCGTCACCTCATCACCCGGAGCAACAGTGCCGGGCGAAACCGACAGGTCCACAGGACCGGCCTGGTCAGCATCCTCAACCGTCAGCGGCGCCGTCTCCTGCATTCCGCCAGAGATCGCTTCGGCGTCGTAGTCGCCCGGCTCGGTACCCTCGGGAACCGTGATCGTGGTGGTGAAGTCACCATTCTCATCCGTGGTCACCGCGCTCTCGGTGCCCGGGACGGGATTGCCCTCGGGGTCCAGGAGCTGGACCTCGACCTCGGCATTCGGCGGGTAACCGCTACCGTCCACCGTCACGTCCTCGCCCGGAGCAACAGTGCCGGGTGAGACGGAAAGCTCGGCCGGGCCGGCCTCCGCCGCATCCTGCACCTCGAGCGGGGCAGTCTCGGTCACATCACCGGCCTCGGCGACCACGTCGTAGTCGCCCGGCTCAGTGCCCTCGGGAACCGTGATCGTAGTCTCGAAGTCACCATTCTCATCCGTGGTCACCGCGCTCTCGGTGCCCGGGACGGGATTGCCCTCGGGGTCCAGGAGCTGGACCTCGACCTCGGCATTCGGCGGGTAACCGGAGCCATCGACCGTGACGTCCTCACCCGGAGCAACAGTGCCAGGCGAGACGGACAAGTCCGCAGGACCCACTTCGTCTGCCGACTCGACAGTCAGCGGTGCAGTCTCAGCAACATCACCCGAGACACCCTCAACCTCGAAGGCACCCGGCTCGGTCCCCTCAGGCACCGTGATCGTGGTGGTGAAGTCACCATTCTCGTCCGAGGTCACCGTCGTCGCGGTACCCGGAACCGGCGCACCGGCCGGATCCAGAAGCTGCACATCCACCTCGGCGCTCGGCGGGTAACCGGAGCCATCGACGGTGACGTCCTCACCCGGAGCAACAGTCCCCGGCGAGACGGACAAGTCCGCAGGACCGGCCTCGACCGCATCCTCAACCGTCAACGGCGCAGTCTCAGCAACATCACCCGAGACACCCTCAACCTCGAAGGCACCCGGCTCGGTCCCCTGAGGCACCGTGATCGTGGTCGTGAAATCACCATTCTCGTCCGAGGCCCCCGTGGTCGCGGTACCCGGAACCGGCTCACCGGCCGGATCCAGAAGCTGCACATCCACCTCGGCGCTCGGCGGATAACCGGAGCCATCCACCGTCACCTCGTCACCGGGAACAACGGTTCCCGGCGAGACGGACAAGTCCGCAGGACCCACTTCGTCTGCCGACTCGACAGTCAGCGGTGCCGTCCCAGCAACATCACCCGAGACACCCTCAACCTCGAAGGCGCCGGGCTCGGTCCCCTCCGGCACCGTGATCGTAGTCGTGAAATCACCATTCTCATCCGAGGTCACCGTGGTCGCGGTACCCGGAACCGGCTCACCGGCCAGATCCAGAAGCTGCACATCCACCTCGGCGTTCGGCGGGTAGTCACTGCCGTTCACGGTGGCCTCGTCACCGGGGGCCACCATCTCGGGCGTCACGGTGAGCTCCGGGGCGATCTGCGCCGCACGCACGGTGGAGGAGGCCAGGTTGAGATCCACGGCCTGGGCGCCAGGCAGCAGTTCCAGGCTCACGGCGTTGACGGTCGTCGACTCGGCGCCCCGCAGGCCCGGCTCGCGCTGCTCATTGATGGTGAGGTCCACGATCTCGTCGAGCACCTCGGTCAGGACCGGGTCCACGGTCTCCAGTACCGGATCCACGAGACCGGTCACGGCGCCGGACACCTCGCCGGCGCCCGCCGTCAGGATCGGACCGAGCCCCGCAGCCAGCGGTGCCAGCAGCGCATCGTCCAGGAAGTCGACCACCGGGTCCAGGACGGTGTCGAGCGGAAGCCCAAGCAGATCCAGGTCCAGGGTGATGTCCGGCTGGCCCTCGGTGGTGCCAGCCAACTGGCCGAGGGTGCCGTTGACCAGGACCTGTCCGTCAGCGGCGTCCACGACGCCCCCGAGCAGGGTCAGCTCGACGGGCAGGGCGATGTCCACCTCGGTGGCGTTGAGCACCTCCGTCACCGTCTCGTTGACGGTCTCGTCTACGGATCCGAGGGCCTCGGCCACCGCGTCGGTGATCAGGCCGATGGCGTCCGCGGTCAGGACCTGCGTGTTCGGGGCCAGGCCGTTGAGGCCGCCGTCGGTCCCGCCGGCCAGCTGCGCCACATCGACCTGGATGGTCCCGTCCGCCAGGTTGACGGACACCAGCCCGTTGGCGTCCTGCAACGGCTCGGCCAGCAGGGTGGCGGAGGCCTCGGCCAGGGCCGCGTCCAGGCCGTTGACGCCGGCCGTCCCGCCGGAGAGGTCGAGGCTGGCCACCAGCGGGATGTTGATCTCGGTGGCGAGTCCCTCGACGGTGCTGCCGATCAGGCCCTCGGAACCCACCAGGTCGTCGGCGATCCCGCCGGCCCCGGTGACGGTTGTCTGGAGGTCTGCCGAGAGGGCACCCACCAGCGGGCTGTCGATGACCAGGTTGCCGTCTGTCACCACATAGTCGGTGGTGGCCGCCCCTGGCGCTGTCTGGGTGGCGGTGGAGGCCACGGCGCCCAGTTCGAGGCTGATCTCCTGGACGATCTGGTCGGTCAGCCCGGCCACCTGGAGCTGGTCCAGCAGGTCCGTCAGGTTCACGGTGGTGTTGGCCGCGGGGCCGGCGGCGTTCGCCGCATCCAGATTGACGGCGCCGTTCTCACCGATCACGCCGGAGCTGGCCGTGGAAGAGGAAGCGGAGGGGGACGACGAGTAGGAGTTGAGCAACCCCAGGTCCCCGATCTCGAGCAGGCCGGCGCTGCCCGCGGTGCCGACCACCGGAAGCTGGAGCGCGCCGAGATCGAGCTGGAGTGCCCCCAGCAGCGAGGCGTCCACGGTGCCGGTGTTCGGTCCCGGGTCGCTGGGGTTGCCGCTCTCCGAGTGGCCGACGGCGGCCAGCTCGGAGGTGAACAGCGAGGAGTCGATGACCCGTGCCCTCGCCTCGGAATCGTCCGTGGGGGCCGCGTGGACCGCTCCCACAGGGGCTGCGATGACCGCCATGGTCACGACCCCGGCTGCTAATCCCGTCAGTCTTTTGCGCTTTCGACGGGCCATGTGCTGCGCCATAGATTTCCCACTCCCAAAGGTGCAATAGATGATTGCCCCGGCGGGGAGTGGTGCAGTTCAGGCGGTGTGAAGAACCGTTCCGTCTGGCGTGCGTCATGCCCATCCCCCCGGACGGTGGCATATTCGCATCCTAACCAGACAACATTGGTTACCTGCTGGTAACTTCCAACTGACGTGGGAAAAACCTCGTTCAAATATCCCAGAAATCCCCTGGAATCAAGGCCCCGAAATGACCATCAGATGAAGTTCACCCGCTGTTTGCCCCTGAAGGCGGGCGGGGTTCAGGCCGCGAAGAACTCCGTGACGGTGTCCGCCCACAGCTGGTGGCCGTCCTCGTTCGGGTTGACCTCGTCCGCCAGCAGGGACTCCCAGTCGCCGGAGTCCTCGAAGGCGCCCTCGATGTTGATCACCGGCAGCTCACGCTCCTCGGCAGCGGTGCGCATGGCATCCCGGTTCGTGTCCGCGTAGCCCATCCACGTGGGCTGTGCCGGGTTCTGGGCGGTGAGGACCACGGGAGCGGCGCCCTCGGCACCGGCGTCCAGGGTGTTGAGCAGGTCCTCCAGCGAGGAGGCCACGAACTCCGGGTCACCCCAGTGCCCATAGTTCAGGATCGTCAGGTCGGCCTCGGGTTCGATCATGCCGTCCAGCTCCAGCGGGAAGCCGGGGGTGCCCTCGGCAGCGGAGCCGTTCCAGATGGTGATGGCCCGATCACCCCCGCCGTAGGTACGGGGCTCCAGGTACCAGGTGCCTTCTTCGGGGTTCCAGGTATGGACCGTCACGGCGGCGTCCCCGCCGAGCTCCTCGGCCCAGCGGTACACCCATTCGCTGCTGGTGTTGGACGTGGAGTCCCCGAGCACGTTGATGACGGAGTCGTCGCCCCGGTTGACGACGGCCTGGGCGGCTGTGGTGACGGCGTCTACCGGGTCCTCAGGGGCCTCCTCGGACGCCTCCGTGGCGGACGGGCTGGCCGAGGGTGTGGGTTCGGCGGAGGGTGAAGTCTCCTGCGCCGGAGCGGGCGCATTGCCGCCGCGGGCGGCTTCGGCATCGGTCCGGTAGGCCTGTTGCTGGGTGAAGAGGACCACCAGCAAGGCCACGATAGCCATCACCAGGAGTATCAGTGCCGCCCATTGAAGCTTCGACGTTCCGACCAATTTATCTCTCACGAGGAGTGATACTACCGGCAGACAAAAGGCATTCGATGAGCCGGCTTTGACGAGTCCGCCGCGGAAGGTCAAGTCACCGAAGAGTCCGCCGTCACAGTGAGGGCCCGGATGGATGGATAATGGATGGGTGAATCCACCCGACGCCGCCGGCTCCGGACTCCCGCAGGCCACGCCTGTCACTCCGCCCGGCCCCGCCAGTTGGGCAGGCTCCCCACCGGAGCCCGCCGACTCCGAGAACCACTACTCCCCCTTCATCGAGCTGGAGCGGGACACCTGGGCTCGGCTGGCCAATGAGATGGAACAGCCCTTCGACCAGTCGGACATCGACCGGCTGCGCGGCATCGGCGAGCACCTCTCCCTGCGTGAGGTCGCCGAGGTCTACCTGCCGCTCTCCCGGCTGCTGAGCATCCAGGTTGATGCGGCCGCCCATCTGCGGCGGGCCTCCAACGAGTTCCTCGGTGAATCCACCCGGCGCACACCCTTCGTGATCGGCGTGGCCGGTTCCGTCGCCGTCGGGAAATCCACCACGGCCCGCGTGCTCCAGGAGATGCTGCGCCGCTGGCCCAACACCCCCCGGGTGGAGCTGCTCACCACGGACGGCTTCCTCTACCCCAACGCCGAGCTGGAACGCCGCGGTCTCATGCAGCGCAAGGGATTCCCGGAGTCCTATGACCGACGCCGGCTGATGCGCTTCGTGGCGGACATCAAGTCGGGCGCCCCGGAGGTCCGGGCCCCCATGTACTCCCACCTCACCTATGACATCCTTCCGCACGAGGAAGTGGTGGTGCACCGCCCGGACGTGCTCATCATCGAGGGGCTCAACGTTCTCGCCCCGCCCCGGGTCCGCTCGGACGGCACCGCGGGCCTGAGCGTCTCCGACTTCTTCGACTACTCCATCTACGTGGACGCCAAGACCCCCGCCATCCGGCAGTGGTACACCGAACGGTTCATGCGCCTGCGCTCCGGGGCCTTCGCGGACCCCAAGAGCTACTTCCACCGCTACGCCACCCTGTCCGACGCCGAGGCGATCGCCACCTCCTCCGACATCTGGGACCGCATCAACGGGCCCAACCTCACCCAGAACGTGCTGCCCACCCGCGGCCGCGCCAAGCTCGTGATGACGAAGGACGTGGGCCACGCCGTCACCCGCGTGCTGCTCCGGAAGGTCTGAACGTGCGCGGCGCCCGCTCTCTCCTGACTCTCGGTGTCCTGGCTCTGCTGCTGACCGGTTGTTCCACAACGGACGAACCGCCGACCGGATCCGCCACGGACAGTGCCACGGCCCATCCGTCAGTGTCCGCGTCGATCTCCGCCTCGCCGCCCATCATGTCCAGCCCCGTCACGCCGTCCGCCTCGCCGGAGACTCCCACAGCCAGCGCCGTGCCCGACGAGTCGACGATGGATCATGGGTCCCCCGACTCGATCCACGTGATGGTCAACAAGCTCAACCCCCTGGACCCGGCCGACTACGCACCGGAGGATCTGCACGTTCCGGATGTGCCGGCGTCGAAGGCTTCGATGGAACTCCGGGACGAGGCGGCGGGCGCGGCCGAGGATCTGTTCGCTGCGGCGGCCGACGAGGGCGTGGACCTGACCCTGGTCAGCGCCTACCGCTCTTACGGCTACCAGCAGGGCACCTACGGCGGCTGGGTGGAACGGTACGGGCAGGCCGAGGCGGACCGGATCTCCGCGCGCCCCGGCTTCTCTGAACACCAGACCGGCCTGGCGATGGACGTCGGTGCCGCGGACGGCGCCTGCACGCTCGAGCAGTGCTTCGGGGACACCCCGGAAGGCGCCTGGGTGGCGGAGCACGCCGCCGAGCACGGGTGGATCATCCGCTACCCGGACGGCGCCGAGGACGTGACCGGCTACTCCCCCGAGCCGTGGCACCTGCGGTACGTGGGCACCGAGGCCGCAGCCGGCGTCGTGCGTTCTGGTGGGGTGCTGGAGACCGCCTGGGGCTTCGACCCGGCCCCGGACTACGGACCCGATTCCGCCCCTTGACCGAACCGTAGCCAACGGCCGTCCAGCGGGCGGATTTGGGCGCCGAATCGCAATGCATCGGGAGCCTGGCCGGGCTGTCCCTCCACCGCCGCCCGGCGCACAATTCTTCCACTTGGCGCCGCAGCTGTGGTGCCCCGGGAAGAAGGCACGGCCATGAAGAAACCACTTGCAACCCTCGGGACCTTCGTCCTCGCCGTGGGACTCGCCACGGGCATGAGTGCGGCCGTCCCGCCCCCGGCCGCCGCGGCCCCATACTGCGGCATCACGTGGGGCTCCACCACCGATGCCGCCGGGACGCATAGTGGTGCGCAGATCACGGGTGTGCGTACCGCCAGGCACACCTGCTACGACCGGATGGTGATCGACCTCAGGTATAAGGTCAAGGGCTATGACGTCCGCTACGCCTCGGTCCACCGGGAGGGCTCGGGCCAGTATGTCCCGCTCGCCGGCGCCGCGGATCTGAGGATCATCGTCAAATCCCCCGCCTACAACACTTCGGGCCGGCCCACCTACGCTCCTGCCAGTTGGGCCAACGCAAAGAACGTCAGCGGGTACAGCACCTTCCGCCAGGTGGCCTATGCCGGCAGCTTCGAGGGCCAGACCACCTTCGGGCTCGGCGTCCGGGCACGGTTGCCCTTCCGGGCCTTCATCCTCGACGGTCCGGGCACCGGATCACGCCTCGTCGTTGACGTGGCGCACCGGTGGTGATGCCTCTGACCAGCACGTCTCTGTGACGGGAGGATCAGTGTCCCCGGCGTGTCACCCCGGATGTGGTGGCCGCCGGGACCCGGTCGGTCTACGTTGAGGCCATGCTCCAGGGATTCAAAGACTTCATCATGAAGGGCAACGTCGTCGATCTCGCCGTTGCCGTCGTTATCGGTTCCGCCTTCGGCGCCGTCGTCACTGCCATGGTCGATTCCGTGCTGATGCCGTTCATCTCCGGCGTGGTGGGATCACCGGACTTCGACTCGTTCGCCGTGGTCACCCTCAACGGCAATGACATCCGGTTCGGGGTGCTGCTAACCGCCGTCGTCAACTTCCTGCTCATCGCCGCCGCCGTCTACTTCGTCATCGTGATGCCCATGAACAAGATGATCGAGATGCGCAACCGCAAGCTCGGCATCGACCCGGACGCCGTGGAGATCTCCGACGACGTCGTCCTCCTCACCGAGATCCGCGATCTCCTGGCCGCGAACCGTAGCGGTGGCTCCGTGCCGCCGCGGACGGAGAACTGACCCACGGCCTGACTCCCCGCCCGCCCCACGCCCGACCCGCCGCCGGTCTCACCGACCAGGCTGCGGGTCGGCGTCGTTCTGGGCCTTCTCGGCCTTCTCGGCCTTCTCGGCCTTCTCGGCGCTGACAAGGATAAGGACGCGGCGGAGCACATCCCGCTGCGCCGGGGTGTAGAGCTCGGCCATCGCCTCCCCGATGGCGCGGTCCGTGACGGACTGACCCCGGGACAGGTGGGGCCGGGGGTCGGTCAGCCACGGATAGTCGGTCAGATGCGTGGCCAGCACGGGGGCCAGACGTTCGGCCAGGCCCTGACGGCAGGCCTCATCAGCGTCCTCGGGCAGCTCAGCGAACTCCCGGGCCATGGCTCGGGATTCCCTGTCCGTGTCCCGGGCGATCATGCGCTGCACGTCTGCCATCGCCTGCTCGTCGTACAGCTGCCCGTAGATCGACACGATGGACCGGTCCGCCTCGGACATCAGGGGCGCCACCGCCTCGAAGCCCGCCGGGACGCCGGGCGGCGCACGGTGTTCCAGGATCGCGGCCACCTCCGCCCGGGCCCCTTGCAGGCGCTGGATGGTCTCCTGCAGCTCGGCGTCCAGCATCCGCAACGCCTCCAGCGCCTCGTCACCCTCCGCATCCACGGCCCCGATCCGGGACAGGGGCACCCCCAGGTCCCGCAGGCGGCGGATCCGCAGCAGGCGCACCAGGTGACGGGCCCGGTACTGCTTGTAGCCGTTGGACTTGCGCTCGGGCTCCTCCAGCAGTCCGGAGCGGTGGTAGAAACGCACGGCGTTGACCGTGGTCCCCGCCAATTCCGCCACTTCCCGCGTGCTCCACACACCGCTCACCCCCGAGGTCACAGGGTACAGCTCGCTCCCTCCTCCGGTGTCTTCAACTCGATCAGGTAGTCCGCCGCGACCTGGTTCACACAGTCACTGAGGCCTGCGGCGACGATCGTGTGCCCCTGCCCCTCCACCGTCAGCAGGGAGCTGCCGAGCGATGCGGCCATGGCCTCCGAGCCCTCATACGGGGTGGTCGGATCCTGGGTGAGGGCCACCACCAGGGTCTCCGGCAGGCCCTCGATGTCCTCAGCATGGGGAAAGCCGAGCGTGGGCTCCGCCGGCCAGTGCTCGCAGCCATCGCGGGCGCCGTCGCTGACGTCCACCCCGGGGTCCATGAACGGAGCCTGCTCGTAGGTCTGCTGCCGCAGCTCGGCTCCCTCCTCCGGGCTCAGACGATCCTCGTCCAGGCAGTTGATGGCGTGGTTCGCCTCATTCTGGTTGGGCCAGCCGCCCTCCGGATCGCGCAGACTGAACGCGTAGCTCAACTGCAGCAGGGTGTCCCCGCGGCCCTGCTCGACCTCCCGGATCCCGGTGATGATGTCCTCCCAGTTCTGTGGCGCGTACAGCCCGGAGATCACCCCGCCGACCGCGCCGTCGAACGTCAGCTCGACGCCCTGTGCGGGCACCGGATTCTCCCGCAACGGTTGCACGATCTCCTGGAACCTCTCGGTGGCCTGGGCGGGATCGTCACCCAGGGGGCAATCGGGCTCTGACGCGCAGGCCTTTGCCAGTTCGTTGAAGGCGGCCTGGAAGCCGGCGTAGGCCTTGACCCGCCGCTCGAGGGTACCCTGCGAGGGGTCCGCGGCACTGTCCAGGATCATGGCCCGGACCCGCTCGGGGAACTGTTCGGCATAGACGGCCCCGAGACGGGTGCCGTAGCTCTGGCCGAGGTAGGTGAGCTTCTCCTGGCCCAGGACCTCTCGCAGCACGTCCATGTCCCGAGCGGTGTCCCGGGTGCCCACATGGGCGAGGGCCTCCATGCCCCCGGAGCCCTCGGCGCACCGTTCCGTCAGCGCCCGGGTGTCCTCCTCCGTGAACTGCACCGTGGTGCCCTGGGAACCCAGCGCGACCTCCCCGGAGTCCGCCTCGGCATCCGAATAGCAGTCGATCGCCGGGGTGGTGGCGCCGACGCCGCGCGGATCGAAGCCGACCACGTCAAACTTCTCGGTGACGGGACTCTCCGCCATCCCTGCGGCCGTGTTGACCGCGCCCATCAACCCGGACCCGCCCGGGCCGCCCGGGTTGATGACCAGCGGGCCCTGGGACTCGCCCCGGGCCGGGACTCTCAGCACGGCCACGGAGGCCTCCTCACCCTCCGGGTCCTCGTAGTCCAGCGGGACCGCCATCCGCGCGCACTCGGTGCCCTCCACCAGCTCGTAGACCTTCTGCTCGGTGGAGGTGGTCGCATAGTCCTCGCACGCCTCCCACGCCAGATCCTGGCCGTAGAACTGCGCGAGTCCAGCCGTCGAGGAGTCTGTGGGTGACGACTCTCCCGTGGGCTGCGGTTCACCTCCCGGGGCGCAGGCCGCCAACGGGCCGGCGAGGGCCAGGACCGCGAGCATCGCGCCGACGGCGAGCGGCCGGCGTCGTGATGATGGCCGGGCTGAAGGCCGTGCTGAAGGATGACGTGACGGTGGAGGCATCTGGCTGCGCATGGGCTGTTCCTCAGTGTTGACGATGGGCTATACCGTCAGGTCACACTGTGTTCCTAGAACAGGGTCAAGGCTTGGGCGCTACAGGGCTTGAAGCCTGTCCACTCTCGATTCGGGTTCGCTGCCCTGGCCGCGCCAAGTGACGTCGTAACCCAAGCCACGCAGTACTTCGACTGCCGATTCCGGATCGTCCCGGACGGCACTTTTTGTCTGTGTCTGCCGCCAGACCAAACGTCCACGCTTCAACGCCTCTCGAGCATTTTGGTCGTTGTCGATCCCAAACTCGTCGATCAGCATTTCAAGGACATCTTCGAGCGCAGGTCGGAACCGGTGGCCGCCCATGGGGAAGTGAAGTTCCTGCATCATGGGGACGTCTTCGGATTCTGCTCGACGGCGACCCCTCCGGGTGCCGCTACCAGCCTTGGTCATGACGTATGTCAGAGCATCCCGGTGAGCGTGGATTTGAAGGTGCAACGGTCAGAACAATGCCGAGCGCTGGACTCTGGGTGACGGAGACCTTCGAGCTTTCCGCGATAGCCGTGGCTGAAAATGGCGCACACTGTGGAACGACAGCCTGAACTGTCCTCGTCAGATCCTCGGCGAACACCGTCGACAACTCTTGGAGTGTCGGCGAATCACTCACTCAGCAAGTACTCCAGCTCGCGCATGCGATCATACTTGGCCAATCCGGTTGCATCGAGACCGTAATGGTGCGCCTGGGTTTCGAAATGCTCTACGCTGCCGTACGCCGATGCGATCTCCGCGCACAAAGCGCCAAGACGCTCGCGGGCCTCTTCAACAGTCAGAATTTCTGCGACAACTGCAACCATGGTCACTACCTCTCTCTCCGCTAGCTTATGACCAGAGACCCCAGACTACGAGAGGCCAAGGACACTCTAAGAAGCATCTTCACGGTCCGATGCACGGGGCCCAGGAGTTCGGCGGATGCTCACAGGTCGGCAGGCTGATGGCGAAACAGACCAGTGCCACCAGCACCACGGTGGCCGCCGCGCACAGAAGGAAGACCGTCCACTTGCCGACCGGGGACACTTCTCCGGCGGGGTCCGTCTCAGCCGGATCGATCTCGGTCAGTTCCGGCTCGGCCGGGACCGGCTCAGCCGGATCCTCCTCAGCCGGGCGTTCCTCGCTCACGCTCAGACCGGGTCAGCGGAGAGCGCGAGTTCGCGCTCGACCACCGTGGCCAAGTCCTCGGCCTCGCGGCGGGCCTGCTCCTCGTCGGAGGCCTCCACCATCACGCGGACCACGGGCTCGGTCCCGGAGGGACGCAGCAGCACCCGGCCGGTCTCGCCCAGGCGGGCCTCGGCGTCGGCCACCGCAGCCTGGACCTCGGCATCTTCGGCCGCGCGGTCCCGGTCCACGTCCTTGACGTTGATGAGCACCTGCGGGAGGCGTTCCATCACGCCGGCCAGCTCGGCCAGGGTCTGGCCGCTCTCGGCCATCCGCGCGCCCAGCTGCAGGCCGGTCAGCACGCCGTCACCGGTGGTGGCGTAGTCGGAGAAGATCACGTGGCCGGACTGCTCACCGCCCAGGGAGTAGCTGCCGTGCTTCATGCCGGCCAGCACGTACCGGTCCCCCACCTTGGTCTCCACCAGGCGGACACCCTCACGCTGCATGGCCAGCTTCAGGCCGAGGTTGCTCATCACGGTGACCACGAGCGTGTCATCCTTGAGGCGGCCGCCGTCCTTGAGGGCCACGGCGAGGATCCCCATGATCTGGTCCCCGTCCACCACGGTGCCGGTGGCGTCCACGGCCAGGCACCGGTCGGCGTCGCCGTCATGGGCGATCCCGAAGTCCGCACCGGACTCCACCACCTTGGCCTGGAGCTTCTCCAGGTGGGTGGAGCCGTAGCCGTCATTGATATTGATGCCGTCCGGGTCCGCCCCGATCACCACGACGTCGGCGCCGGCGGCCTTGAAGACCTCCGGCGAGCACCCAGCGGCGGCACCGTGGGCGCAGTCGAGCACGACCTTCAGTCCGTCGAGGCGGTGCGGCAAGGTCTTGAGCAGGTGCAGGATGTAGCGGTCCTCGGCGTCCGCGAAGCGCTGGATGCGCCCGACGTCGGCGCCGGTTGGCCGATGCGGCTCCTCGTCCATCTGCCGCTGGATGTCGTCTTCCTGATCGTCGGTGAGCTTCTCGCCACCGCGCGCCAGGAACTTGATGCCGTTGTCCGGGGCCGGGTTGTGGGAGGCGGAGATCATCACGCCGAAGTCCGCGTCCAGGTCGTCCACCAGGAAGGCGGCGGCCGGGGTGGGAAGCACGCCGGCGTCGTAGACGTCCACGCCCGCACTGGCCAGACCGGCCGAGACCGCAGAGATGATGAACTCACCGCTGATGCGGGGGTCACGGGCCACCACGGCGACCGGGCGACGCCCGTGGGTCTCCTGGTGCCCCAGCACCACGGCGGCGGACTGGGCCAGCTGGATCGACAATTCGACGGTCAGGATGCCGTTGGCCAAGCCACGGACGCCGTCGGTTCCGAATAATCTGCTCATCACCGTGGATTCTATGCCCCCTGACTCGATAATCCTCGCCACGGCGTGGCTCGGTTCCGTCAGGTCAGCATCAGCACCCCACGGACCACGGCCACGGCACCGCCCAGGCCGGCCAGGGTGATGGCCACCGTCCGCGCGGTTCCCAGCGAGACCTTCCCGGCCAGCCAGGCGCCCAGCCGGATGCCGACTACCACGGTGACCACGATGATCGGGAACAGCCACCACGGCGGGAGCTGGTCGAACGTCGTGGCGCCCACCGCCAGCTTCGTCGCCACCGAGAAGATCCCCATGGTCATGAACGTCGGCTGCATGGTGGCGGCGAAGGACCGCTGATCCCAGCGGGCGAACCTCGAGTACATCACCATGGCCGGTGCGGCCACCCCGGCACTGGTGTTGAGGAATCCCCCCACCGCTCCGGCGGCGGCCGTCAGGAATCGCGAGCGAATCCGGGGCACGGACGGCGTCCCGAAGGTCAGGGCCAGAGCCACCAGCACCACCGCGCCGATGACGATGTTCAACCACGCCGCGTCGAGTTCCCGCACCATGAAGGCCGCCGGGACCGCACCCAGCAGGGCCATGGGCAGGAACAGCAGGTACCGCTTCCAGTCCACCTCCCGGATCACGGCCAGCATGATGAGGAAGCCGGAGACCACCGTGGTCGAGTTCGTCACGAAGACACCGAGCGCCGGCCCCATCAGCAGGGCCAGTACGGGGGCCACCACCAGTCCCACCCCGGTTCCGGAGAGCCGCTGCAGCGTCGAGCCGACCAGGATGGCGGCCACGGCGGCGAGCACGAGTCCCAGGGTCACCGTTGGATCACCCCTCCCATCGAATAGAGCCGCGCCAGGCGGTGCTTGGCTGGTGTGGCCAGGGCCGCTCGGGCCAGGGTGTCACGTCCACGGCGGACCGCGGCCCCCAGCGGGCGTCCCAGTACCATGTTCACCTCCGCCATCCGGGCGGCCCGACGCGCGGCGCGGAGCCGAACCCGCTCGAAGGCGCCGAGGTCCGGGGGCCCCTGGAACAGCCCGCTCAGCAACGGCGCGAGGGCGAGTGCGTCCAACCAGCCCACGGTCATGCCCTGGCCGCCGATCGGGCTGATGGCATGCGCCGCATCGCCGATGACCACTGTCCGGCCCGCCACCATCCGGCGGGCCAGTTGCCGGTACACCGTGAAGGCGCTGATCATGGTGGCCGTCGCGGCGTCAGGCAGTTCCGGTAGTTCCGACGCGTTCTCACCCCGGCGTTCGCGAACCAACGCCACCAGGTCCTCAGCACTCTCCGGCCGCTGCTGCCGGCCGGTGTGCACCACCCAGCGGCGTTGACCGCCGGGCAGCGGGAAGGACTCGACCACGCCGTCCCGGTGCAGGTGGATCACCGCGGTCCGGTCAGCGTCCGGTGCAGCGGCCGGCGCAACGAGACCTGCCGGTGCGGTGTCCGCGAAGTCCCCCATAAGGTAGCTGTCTCCCCAGTCCCGCCGGTCAACGCCGATGCCGACTAGCCACCGCACCGTGCTGTGGGCGCCGTCGGCGCCCACCACCACCTGGGCCGACCACTGGCGGGTCTCCCCCGCCACCGTCCGCGCGGACACGAGAACCGGGGCGCCGGCGTCGTGGTCCTCGACCGCCACCACCTCGACGCCGCGGTGCACGGCACCGGGGACGAGCCGCTCAAGGTGACCGGCCAGCAGCTGCTCGGTCCGTGACTGCGGCAGTGTCAGGACGAACGGGTACCGCGGATGGGCGCGGTCGAAGGTGATCTCGCCCAGCAACCTGCCGTCCCCGTAGCCGACCCCGCGGCGCACCGTCACGCCCTCGGCCACGGCGGCCCGGTCCAGGTCCAGGACGGCGAGCGCATCCAGGGCCGGCGGGTGCAGGCCGATGGCCCTCGAGTGCTCGGGAGGGTGCTCGCGGCGCTCCAGCACGGCCACGTCCACGCCCCGGGCCGCGAGGAGTCCGGCGAGGAACAGGCCGACGGGGCCGGCGCCGACGATGAGGACGTCAGCGTGCATCCCACACCGCGAGGTTCCGCCAGGGCAGCTGTGTCTGCACCCGCCAGCCCGGGCGCAGCACGGCGGCGAGTTCATCCGGGGTGTAGCTGCGGCGGATCGAGGCGAGCCCGTCGGGACGGATGAACGAGCTGGGGAACAGCGGACTCGCCAGGCCCGCCCCAGCCGAGAAGAGGGCGTAGGCGGCGGGGCTGCGGCGGATATCCGAGTGGATGGCCCGGTGCACGGCCAGCCGCTCCGAGTCGGCCAACAGGCCTTCGAGCGACTCCGGGTCCAGGTGATGCAGCAGGTGGTTGGACACCACCACGTCATACCGTTCCCCGGCGGCCACCAGGTCCCCGCTGGTGGCCCGGCGAAAGGCCAGTCCCGGCACGGCGGGGCGCGCGGTCGCCCAGGCGTGGGCCCGCGCGTCGGGATCAATGGCCGTGATGTTCACGCGGGAGCCGTCCCGCCGGGCCTGCCGTGCCAAGGCGCGGGGCCGGTCTCCGCCGCCGGAGCCGATGTCCAGGACCGTGACGGTGCGGGCCGGGTCCAGCAGCGGGCGGATCCAGCGCCGGTAGGTCAGCTGCCAGCCGGCGACCACCGGGTTGACCACGCCGAAGCCACGGTAGGTCCGGTGCAGCGCCTCCAGGTCACAGTCCGGGTAGTCCATCTGCTCGACGGCCTCCGGGCTGCGGGAGCGCAGGTCCGGGACCGGCCCCCTCCCCCGGACCCGCGGGCCCGGCCGTACCGACCTGCTCAACCGGCCCCACCGACGCGCGTCATCAGGGCCGACTCCACGGTCAGCCCGGGCCCGAAGGCCATGGCGCAGACCCGCTCGCCCTCCGCGGCAGGGTCGGTGCCGTCGGTGCCGTACAGCAGGTGCTTCAGCACGAACAGGACGGTGGCGCTGGACATGTTGCCGTAGTCCCGCAGGGTGTCCCGGGCCGGTGTGAGCTGGGCGTCGGTCAACTCCAGCCGGGCCTGCACCTTGTCCAGGATGCTGCGCCCGCCGGGGTGGATGGCCCAGTGCTCCAGTTCCGCGTAGGGGCGGGCGGCCAGCTCGGGTTCGGCGGCCAACAGGGGCTCGAGGGCGCCGGTGATGTGCTCGTCGATGATGTGCGGGACATAGGTGCCCAGGATCATCTCGAAGCCGTGATCGCCGATGTTCCACGCCATGGCCTCCTCCCCCACTGGCGTCAGCACCGTGGCGAAGCCGTCCAGCCGCAGTGCCGGCGCCCGTCCCGTGCCGGCGACTGCTTCCTCTTTCGCCTCCGCCGACTCCCCTGTCACGATCGCGGCTCCCGCCCCATCCGAGAACAGCGAGGCGCCCACGATGGTGTCCTGGTCATTGGCCACGCGCACGTGCACGGTGCACAGCTCGGCACTGACCACCAGCACGACGGCGGCCGGGTCCGCCTCGCACAGCGCCGCGGCCTCGCGCAGGGCCGGGATGGCGGCATAGCAGCCCATGAACCCCAGGTGGATGCGCTTGGTGGTGGCGGCCAGGCCGAGGCGGCGGACCAGCTGGTAGTCGGGGCCCGGGGAGAAGAAGCCCGTGCAGGAGACGGTGATGACGTGGGTGACGTCCTCCGGGCCTAGGTCGGGGCAGGCCTCGAGCGCACCCCGGGCGGCCCGCTCGTAGAGGTCGTTGGCGTGGTCGGTGAAGACCGCGTTGCGGACCCCGGTGCTGGGATTGAGGATGTGGCCGGTCTCCGGGTCGAAGAAGGTGCCGGCACCGCTGCCGGCGCCCCGGCCGCCGTCCTGCCATTCCTCCACGACCGTGTGCCGGCGCTCGATGCCCGAGGCGTTGAACGCCGCGGTGACCAACCGGGTGCCCAGCCGGCTCAATCCGGGTTGCGCGGCCAGCACGTCACGCACCTCCTCCTGATGCAGCACGGTGGGTGGAACGGCGGTGTGCAGCGATCTGAGCAGAGCGGTCATGCCTCATTGTGTGGGGACGGGCCCGGTGGGGACAACCGTCAGAGACCGAAGTGGCGCGCCCGTTCCACGGCCTCCGCCGCACTGGAGGCGCCGAGCTTGGCGTACAGGCTGCGGATCTGGCCTTTGATGGTGTTCTCGGAGCGGTAGGTGGACTCGGCGATATCCCGCCGGGACAGGCCCGCCCGCAGGGACTGGAGCACCTCGCGTTCCCGCGGGGTCAGCACCGGCGCCTCCCTTTCCGCCATCGTCGGACTGGTCAGCTTCTGGAGCCGGGCCAGGCCGGCGTCGTCCACCAGGCCCGCGCGCCGGAAGACGGGCGTCCACCCCAGCGTGTGGAAGGCGGAGAGGTCCGCCAGCTCACCGCCATAGTGGTGGATGGACACCAATTGGCGAACGACTGTCTCCGGCACCGTGGCGGGGGTGCACCGGGTCCGGGCCAACACCCCGATGAGGGCGGACAGGTTCCGGTGCCGCTGGCCGGTCCGCTCAGGCATGCGCAGGGCCCTCAGGGCGGCATCCGGGTCACCAGCCAACAGGCTCCGCAGGGCCTCCAGGTCCGCCAGTGCTTGGCTACGGTCCCAGCCAGGGACCACGGTCAGGTCTCCGGTACTGATCCGCGCCGCGTGGAACGCCTCGCTGAGAAGTCGCTTGGCCAGCGGCGATTGGACCGCGGCAGGCCGTTCCTGGCGCCAACCGAGAACCCACCGAGCGGCCTCCGCACCGCGGCCCTCAAGGATCGCGGTACGCACCAACAGGGCTGCATGGCTGGCCCAGAACTCGTCCGTGTCCAGGTCTGGTGGCAACCGGTCCAGCACGGCATGGGCTGACACGATGTCCAGGTCGGTCAGGTCCAGATGTGCATGGGCCACGTCAGCCGCGAAAGCGGCGACGTTCCGCGCCCACCGCACCTTGGCCAGCGGTTCATCGACTTTGGCGACCCAGAAGCGGGCCCGGTCCGTGTTCCCCTGCTGGATGGACAAGAGGGCAAGCTTGCCTGCCACCTCGGCGATGAGGGGCTCGGCAGACCCCCGCAATGCCCAGTGAAAGGCCTTCTCGTAGGCCGTCTTCGCCTCCGCCAGCCGGTCCGCCAGATGCAGGGAGATCCCGGTCTGCAGTCCCACGAAGCCGGCCATCACCGGGCGCACGTGCGCAGTGGCGAGGGCGGCAGACAAGGCCACGTCCAGCCGCAGGGCGGCCTCGGCCGACTCCATGAACAGCCCCACCCGGCGCAGGTAGGCGACCTCGATGGTGCCGAGGGTCAGCGCCCGCCGGCCCGGTGTGCGATACAGGCGTGTGGTCCCGGCGCGCAGGCGTTGCAACGCCTCATCCCGGTCATAGTCAGGCCGATGGGCGGGCAACGTGAACGGCACGGTGTCCGGGTCGGCGACACTCAGGAGGCCTGGCATGAATCCGGTGACGTCCTCCCCTCCCACCCGGGCACGCGGAAGGCTGTGGACCGCTGAGGCGAGGGCCGGCTCATTCCACACGAAGAGGTCGGCCCAATGCTCCAGCAGCAGGCCCTCCAGTCGGTTCCAGTCCCGCGCATCCACAGTTCGCTGGACGACGGTCTCGACCTGGCCCGTTGCCGCGAGCGCCTCGTCCGCGGCTCGGTTCAACTCGGCCACACGATGGGGGTGGCCCTCCTGCATCGCGTCCCGAAGGCAGTCCCGGACCAGCCACGGCATGAACCAGCCACCGATACCGTCCCGGACCAGCAGGCCCAGCGACTCCAGGTCCCGCGCGCTCGGCATCGCCCGGAAGCCCTGAGGGCGGAAGGCGTCGACGACCTCCTCCGTGAACCGCGGCAGGTACCCGGCCTGGGAGATGCTGCCGTCCGCATCCCGAGGGTGCAGCCACCGCATCATGGCGGAGAACAGGGACTGCCGGGCCGTCTGCACTCCCACCGGGTCGGCGATGAGGATGGCGGCCGGCAGGAACCAGCCGCCGGTCTTCAGGTGGATCCGGCGCGGGGTCAGCGGCAGGGGTGGCCGTCCGGGGTGCCCAGGGGAGCTCGGGGTGCCCGTGGCCCGACCTGATGTGTGGCGCCGTTGGGGGTCCGGTGCCGGGTCAGGTGCGGGGCCCGCCGTGAGGTGCGCAGCGAGCGTGAGGATCTCGTGCTCCGTCAGGTGCAGGTCCCGCGGGCCGGCGAGGCGTGCCGGGACGGCGGCGGCGAGGCGCCCCACGGGCGCCCCTTGATCGGCGACGACGGCGACCCGGCCGGCGTCGGGATCCTCCAGAAGTGCGCCCACGCGGCTGATGATCGCCTCCGCGTCCACCGCCTGGCCGTTCCGGACGGGCCACGTCAGGACCCGGTCCGGACCACCCGCCCAGCCGTGGGCGAACCTCTGAGCCTCGGTCCCTGCCGGGGCGCGCACCACGAGGAGCCGCTCGCCGGCGTCGGGCGAAGCCAGAAAGCGCAGCAGGGCAGGGTGGGGCAGGGTATCGGGATCGGGCAGGGACAGCAGGGCCATGGGTGCGGGGCCTCGATGCGGACAGGTGCGGTGGTCGGGGATCCAAGGATGGCACAGCTAACGCAGGACTGTCCCGGTGCTACCGCCTGTGACCGTGAGGACCGTCACGGCACGAGTAAGCTACCCAACAGTCACTACTCCACCATTCGAAGGGACATCCTCGTGAGAGAGACCCGCTTCAGAACCGCCGTGAGGACCATCCTCGCGGCGTTCGCCACGTTGGGGGTGCTGTTGCTCGGCCTTGCCCCCGCAGCCACAGCATCAGCCACCGCATCCGGGACGGACGGCTCAGCCACAACGGCCGTCACCGCCGCCGGGGCCGAGGCCGGTGGGACCGAGGCCGGTGGGACCGGCGAGACGTACGTCATCGGCACGGACACCACCTTCGCGCCGTTCGAGTTCCGGGACGGCGGCGAGCTCGTCGGCATCGACATCGACCTGGTCAAGGCCATCGCCGAGGACCAGGGCTTCGAGGTGGAGTTCCGCTCCCTCGGCTTCAACGCCGCCCTGCAGGCCCTCTCCTCCGACCAGGTGGACGGCGTGATCGCCGGCATGGGCATCACGGAGGAACGCCAGGAGATCTACGACTTCTCGGACCCCTACTTCACCGCCGAACTGCAGCTGGCCGTCAACGGCACCAACGAGGAGGTGCAGGGCTGGGAGGACCTCGAGGGCGAGACCGTGGCCGTGAAGACCGGCTCGCAGTCCGAGGAGTATGCCAAGTCCGTCCAGGACGAGTACGGCTTCGAGATCACCGCCCTGGACCAGACCACCACCATGGTCGAGTCGGTCAAGGCCGGCTCCGCCACCGCCCTGATGGACGACTACCCCGTGCTGGCCTACGGCATCACGCAGGGCTCCGGGCTGAAGACCGTCACCGATCCGGTGCCGGTGGGCGACTACGGCTTCGCCGTGAACAAGGACCAGAACGCCGAGCTGCTGCAGATGTTCAACACCGGCCTGGCCGAGCTGAAGGAGACCGGCGAGTACCAGGAGATCCTGGACACCTATCTGGCCGAGGACGCGCAGTCCGGCCCGGACGCCTCCTCCTTCTGGGGACTGATCACCACCACGTTCCCCGCCCTGATGGTCGGCCTCGGCAACACCCTGCTGGTCACCGGCATCTCCTTCGCCCTGGCCATGGCCCTGGGCCTGATGTTCGGCTTCCTCAAGGTCTCCACCAACCCCGTGCTGCGCGGGATCGCCACCGTGTTCGTCAGCGTCTTCCGCGGCACCCCGATCCTCGTCTGGGCCTTCTTCTTCTACTTCGGCCTGCCGCAGCTGATCGGCACCGAGGTGGACATCTGGGTGGCCGGCGTGCTGACCCTGACCCTGAACGGCGCCGCCTACATCGCCGAGATCGTCCGCGGCGCCGTGCAGTCCGTGGACTCCGGGCAGATGGAGGCCTCCCGCTCCCTGGGCCTGGGCTACGGCAAGTCCATGCAGCGTGTGGTGCTGCCGCAGGCCTTCAAGATCATGACGCCCTCGCTGATCAACCAGCTGGTCATCATGCTCAAGGACTCCTCCCTGCTGCTGGCCATCGGCTTCGGCGAACTGCTCTACCAGGCGCAGCAGATCTACGCGGCGAACTTCCGCGTCACCGAGGTGTTGCTGATCGTCGGCATCATCTACTTCGTGGCCATCACCCTGCTGACCCAGCTGGCCAACTTCGTGGATAGGAAGGTCAACAAATGAGCACACCGGCACCCGAGACACCGGCAACGAACGGCGGCCGCACCATCGGCGAGCGCGTCATGGTGGACGTGCAGGACCTGCACAAGTCCTTCGGGGACAACCACGTCCTCACCGGCATCACCGGCCAGATCCGCGAGCGCCAGGTGGTGTGCGTGATCGGGCCCTCCGGCTCCGGCAAGTCCACCTTCCTGCGTTGCCTGAACCGGCTCGAGGAGGCGACGAGCGGCACCGTGCAGGTCGGCGACTACGACCTCACGGACCCGAAGGTGGACATCAACCAGGTCCGCCGGCACATCGGCATGGTCTTCCAGCAGTTCAACCTGTTCCCGCACATGACCGTGGCGGAGAACATCATGCTGGCCCCCGTCGAGCTCGGGAACCTGTCCAAGGCCGCCGCGCGCCAGCGTGCCGAGGAACTGCTGAACCGTGTGGGCCTGGCGGACAAGGCCGGGGCCCGGCCGGCGTCGTTGTCCGGTGGCCAGAAGCAGCGCGTGGCGATTGCGCGCGCGCTGGCGATGAGCCCGAAGATCATGCTCTTCGACGAGGCCACCTCCGCCCTGGACCCCGAGATGGTGGGCGAGGTGCTGCAGGTCATCCGCGACCTGGCGGACGAGGGCATGACCATGGTGCTCGTGACGCACGAGATGGGCTTCGCCCGCGAGGTCGCCGACCGGGTGCTGTTCATGGACGGCGGGACGATCGTGGAGGCCGGCACCCCGTCCGAGATCTTCGACCACCCCCAGCAGCCGCGACTGCAGGAGTTCCTCTCCAAGGTGCTCTGACGGCTCGGCCAGTGGGTGGCCCGGCGTAGGCTCGTCGACGTGTCCAGTACCCAGGCATCCGGCGCACCCACCGGCCCCTACCGGCGGATGCCGTTGCAGCCGGCCGGCTCCGTGCCGGTGGATTTCACCAGCGTGGGCATCGCCGAGTCCCTGGACACCGCCACCCACTGGCCGGACCACTCGCACACGGTGCATGAACTGCTCTGGAACGACGCCGGCCCCTCCACCCTGCGCGCCGGCCCGCGGACCTGGACGGTCACCCCGACGATCGGACTCTGGCTGCCGGCCGGGACCGTGCACTCCGCCGCGGCGCGGGCGGGCACCGTGTACCGGGCCACGTACTTCTCCCTCGAGATGGCTGCGGAGTCCGCCCGGCCCCTGCCCACCGAACCGGTCTCCCTCCGCGTCACCGGGCTGCTGCGGGAACTGCTGCTGCGGCTCGGCGACGAGAGTCTGAACGAGCACTCACGCCGGCTGACCGAGACCATGGTGCTGGACGTCCTGGCCCCGGCCCCGCACCAGTTCCTCGTCCACGAGCCCACCGCCGGACTCCTGCAGCCGATCGTGGCCGCAGTACTGTCCGACCCTTCCGACGCCCGGACCCTCCGTGACTGGTCGCGGCAGCTCAAGGTCAGTGAGCGCACCATCACGCGGGCGTTCCGGGCGGAGACCGGCTTGGGCTTCGCCCGCTGGGTCGGCTCGGTGCGGGTCCAGCGGGCCACCACCCTGCTGGCGGACGGCGAACCGCTCGAGGACATCGCCGAGGCCATGGGCTACCGCAGCCCCAGTGCCTTCGGAGCGGCGTTCCGCAAGCTGACGGGCACCACGCCGAGCTCGCTCCGAAACTGATCCCGAGAGACGACTCGACCTGCCGTACTGTCCGAACTGCGACAGAACCCTGCAGTTTGTCGCGATTGCTCATTAGCGCATGTCTGTCTACATTATTTAGGCAAGCCTTACCTGACAGTGGCCCGACTGCGGCGCCACCGTCTCAGCTTCAGCCAGCCTCAGCCAGTCTCATCCCGTGTCATCAGAGTGGAGTCATCATCGTGCGCACCTCCCGTCCCGTCGCAGCCCGCCCCTTCGCCGCCTCGGTCGCCGCCGTCGGCCTCGTCCTCGCCCTGTCCGCCTGCGGATCCGGAACAGCGGACCCCGCTGCGGACTCCTCGGCCTCGGCCGGCTCCTCCGGTTCTTCCGGTTCGTCCGCGGCCGCCGACTCCGGCCAGCAGTTCCCGATCGAGGTGGAGCACGCCTTCGGCACCACCACCATCGAGTCGAAGCCCGAGCGGGTGGCCACCGTGAACTGGGCCAACCACGAGGTGCCGCTGGCCCTCGGCGTGGTCCCGGTCGGCATGGCCGCCGCCAACTTCGGTGACGATGACGGCAACGGCGTGCTGCCCTGGGTCGAGGACGAGCTCGCCGAGCTCGGCGCCGAGACCCCGGTCCTCTTCGACGAGACGGACAGCATCGACTTCGAGGCCGTCGCGGACACCGACCCGGACGTCATCCTGGCTGCCTACTCGGGCCTGACGCAGCAGGACTATGACACCCTGTCCGAGATCGCCCCCGTCGTCGCCTTCCCGGAGACCGCCTGGGGCACCGACTGGCGGGACATGATCCGCCTGAACTCGCAGGGCATGGGCATGGAGGCCGAGGGGGACGCGCTGATCGAGGACCTCGAGGGCCAGATCGCCGAGACCGCCGCCGAGCACCCCGAGCTCGAGGGCACCTCAGCCATGTTCCTCACCCACGTGGACACCGCCGACCTGTCCACGGTGAACTTCTACACCGGTCATGACACGCGGACCATGTTCTTCGAGGACCTCGGCATGACCGTGGCCAAGTCCGTCCAGCAGGTCACCGATGAGACAGACCAATTCTCCGGAACCGTCTCCGCCGAGCAGGTGGACCAGTTCGACGACGTCGAGGTGATCGTGACCTACGGCGACCAGTCCCTGGTGGACACCCTTGAGGCGGACCCGCTGCTGTCCCAGATGCCGGCCGTCGAGAACGGGGCCATCGTGGCCATGGACGGCACCGGCCCGCTCGGCACCGCCGCCAACCCGACGCCGCTGGCCCTGCCCTACGTCCTCGAGGACTACGCGGACCTGCTGGCCGAGGCCGCCGCCGCGTCCGAGTGACGCTGTCCGAGTGACCCTCACCGCCACCTCCGCACCCGCCGGACTGCCCCCTGCCCTGCGCAGGGGGCAGCGGCACCGCCTGGCCTGGCTCGGGGCCGGGCTCGTGGTGCTGGTCCTGCTCTGCGCGGCCTCCGTCGCCATCGGCTCCCGCACCGTGGGCGTTCCCGCGATCGTCGAGGCGCTGGGCTCGCTCGGCGAGCCGATCGCAGGACTGGACCAGGCCGCCGTCGTGAAGCGCATCCCGCGCACCGTGCTGGCCCTGGCCGTGGGCGCCGCGCTGGGCGTGGCCGGCGCCGTGATGCAGGGCGTGACCCGCAACCCGCTGGCCGATCCGGGCATCCTCGGCATCAACATGGGCGCCTCGCTGGCCGTGGTGGTCGGCATGGCGTGGTTCGGGATGTTCGCCGCCCACCAGATGATCTGGATGGCCATCCTCGGCGCCGCCGTGACCGCCGTGCTGGTCTACGCCATCGCCTCGGCGGGCCGCAGCGGGGCCTCCCCACTCAAACTGGCGCTCGCCGGGGCGGCCCTGACCGCGGTGGCGACCTCCTTCATCACCGCTGTGGCCCTGCCCCGCGGGGACATCTCCGCGAACATCCGGTCCTGGCAGATCGGCGGGGTCGGCGGCGCGGCCTGGGATGCGATCGCCCTCGTGGCCCCCTTCCTGGGAGTCGGACTGCTGCTGGCGCTGGTGAGCGCCCGCAGCCTGAACTCGCTGGCCCTGGGAGACGACCTCGCCGCCGGGTTGGGCGAACGCGTCATGCTCGCGCGCGGGCTGGCCGCCCTGTCCTCCGTGCTGCTGGCCGGCGCCGCCACCGCCGTGGCCGGGCCCATCGGCTTCGTCGGCCTCGTGGTCCCGCACGCCTGCCGCCTGCTCGCCGGGCCGGACCACCGCTGGCTCCTGCCCTACTCCGCCGTTGCCGGCGCGGGCCTGCTGCTCGCCTCGGACGTGCTCGGCCGCATCATCGCCCGTCCCTCCGAGATCGACGTCGGCATCCTCACCGCCCTGATCGGCGCCCCGTTCTTCATCCACATCGTCCGCCAGCGGAAGGTCCGCGAACTGTGACCGCGACCCTCACCCACACCGAATCCACCGGCTCACCCGCGGGCGCCCCCGCCGGTACCCACGCGAAGGTGTCGGGCGCGCGGCTGGGGCGGCGCCGGCGTCGTGCGCTGGTGATCGGCATCCTGACCGTGCTCGTGGTGGTGGTCTTCGCCGCGTCCCTGATGGTCGGGCGGACCTTCTACGGGCCCGCCGAGGTGCTCGGGGTGGTGTTCGGGCAGGACGTGGACGGGGCCACGTTCACCGTGGGCACGCTGCGGCTGCCGCGCGCGGTGCTCGCCGTGGTGGCCGGCGCCTGCTTCGGGCTGGGCGGCGTGACGTTCCAGACCATGCTGCGCAACCCGCTCGCCAGCCCGGACATCATCGGCATCTCCTCGGGTGCCTCGGCCGCGGCGGCGTTCGCGATCATCGTGCTCGGCATCGACGGCCCGGCCCGCTCCGCCTTCGCCATCGTGGCCGGCCTGGGCGTGGCCCTGCTGATCTACCTGCTCTCCTCGAAGGGCGGGGTGGCCGGCACCCGGCTGATCCTCGTGGGCATCGGGATCGCGGCGATCCTCACCGCCCTCACCAACTACCTGCTCTCCCGCGCCGGATCCTGGGACCTGCAGGAGGCGCTGCGGTGGCTGACGGGCTCGCTCAACGGGGTGGGCTGGGAGCAGGTGCTGCCCACGCTGATGGCCCTGCTGGTCCTCGCCCCCGTACTGCTGGGCCAGTCCGCGAACCTGGAGTCCCTCACCCTGGGCGATGACACCGCGGCAGGGCTCGGCGTCCGGGTCAACCGCACGCGGTTGGTGGCGGTGATCGCCGCCGTGGGTCTCGTGGCCTTCGCGACGGCGGCCTGCGGCCCGATCGCGTTCGTCGCCTTCCTGTCCGGTCCCATCGCGGCCCGGCTGCTCGGCCCGAACGGCTCCCTGCTGGTGCCATCCGCCCTGGTGGGGGCCCTGCTGGTGCTCGTGGCCGACCTGGTGGGCCAGTTCGCCATCGGCACCCGCTACCCCGTGGGCGTGGTGACCGGCGTGCTCGGCGCGCCCTTCCTGCTGTACCTGATCGTCCGCCAACACCGCTCCGGAGCCACCTCATGACGTCCCAGCTGAACCTCACGGCCACGCCGGCCACCGCACCAACCCAGGCCGGGCGGCACGAGTTGCGGGCCGAGGGGTTGGTCGTCGGCTACGGCGAGCGGCACGTGCTCTCCGGCCTCGACCTGGAGATCGAGCCGGGCACCGTGACCTCGATCGTGGGGGCCAACGCCTCCGGCAAGTCCACGCTGCTGCGGACCCTGTCCCGGCTGCTCTCCCCCGCCGGCGGCCAGGTGCTGCTGGACGGCCGCTCGGTCCACTCGATGCCCTCGAAGGAACTCGCCCGGGTGCTCGGCCTGCTGCCCCAGTCCCCGGTCTCCCCGGACGGGATCACCGTGGCGGACCTGGTGGGCCGCGGCCGGCACCCGCACCAGCGGATGTTCCGGGCCTGGAGTGCCGCTGACGACGCCGCCGTGGCCCACGCCCTCGACGCCACCGCCACCGCGGACCTGGCCGACCGTCCGGTGGACGAGCTCTCCGGCGGCCAACGCCAGCGGGTGTGGATCGCCATGGTGCTGGCGCAGCAGACGGACCTGCTGCTGCTCGACGAGCCCACCACCTTCCTCGACGTCAGCCACCAGATCGAGGTGCTGGACCTGCTCGCAGACCTCAACCGGGACCGCGGCACCACCATCGTCATGGTGCTGCACGACCTCAACCTCGCCGCCCGCTACTCCGACCGGCTCGTGGCGCTGGAAGGTGGCAGGGTCTACGCGGCCGGGCCGGCCTCCGAGGTCCTCACCGAGCAGTGCGTGCAGGACGTGTTCGGGCTGCGGAGCCGGATCATCGACGACCCGGTGTCCGGCGGTCCCCTGGTGGTCCCGGTGGGCCGGCACCACGTTGCTGCCGGCTGACGGAGCCTCAGCAGGCTAAAAGGACTTGGCCCGGGGTACCGTGGACTGTTGCCCGTCCGGCAGCTGTTGCTATGCCCAGCTTGTCATCCCCAGCCGAAAAGTCCTCATGTCCCTGCCCCGGCCTCACGCACACCCCGGTGTGCGTCCGCCCTCCCGCCCCCGCGCCCCGTGGGTGGACACCGCCAAGGGGATCTCGATCCTGCTGGTGGTCCTGCTGCACACCAGCCTGTGGCTGCGCCAGGCGGACATGGACCGGATCCCCGCGTTCAGCGCCCTGAACACCGCGTTCGAGGACCTGCGCATGCCGCTGTTCTTCGCCATGTCCGGGTTGTTCGCCGCGAAGTGGCTGGCCGCGGGCTGGGGCGACTTCCTCCGCACCAAGGCCTCGCTGCTGGTCTGGGTGTTCCTGCTGTGGCAGATCCCCGTGATCGCCTACCGGATCATCGGCGGACACCTGCTGCCGGGCATGGTGCACACGGACCTGGGGACGCAGCTGGAGACCTGGGCGTGGTCACCCCTGCGGGCCAACGCCGAACTGTGGTTCCTGTGGGCTCTGGTGCTGTTCTTCCTCGCCGGTCGTCTGCTGCAGCGAGTCCCCACGGGGTGGGTGATCGGCTCGGCCGCGGCGCTGTCCGTGGTGTGGTCCGGCCTGGTGTGGCCGGGTGCCACCGGGCTGGAGGGCGGCGAACTGCGGCACCTGGTGGGCACCGGTCTGTTTCAGGCGCCAGCCTATTTCCTCTTCTTCATCGCCGCCGCGCGCGGCAGCTCCCGGGTGCGCGACGGCGTCGCCCGGGTCCCTCAGACCGTGTGGGCCGCCGTCGCGGTCGGCTGGCTCGTGGCCTTCGCCGGGCTCGGGCTGCTCGAGGACCAACGGGACCAGCCGGGCGTCGTGTTCCTGTGCCAGGTCTGCGGCGTGGTCGGCGGGATCGCCCTCGCGGTGTCCCTGCAGCGGATTCGCCCGGCGGCCCGCGCGCTGGCGTTCCTGGGCCGGCACACGCTGGAGGTGTACCTCTCCCACACCACGATCGTGGTGGCCCTGACCTGCCTGCTCTACCTGACCGGGTCCCCCCTGCTCGCGGCACCGTGGGCGGCGTGGACGGTGGTGGCCGTGGCCCTCGCCGCGATCGGTCTGGGGATGCTGTTGGGCCGGGCTGCCCGGGGCACCTGGCTGCTGGAGGCGCCCGCGGCCCTGGGGCGATGGCCGGGATCGCTGCGCCAAGCCTCTGACTCCCCGGCCTCCACGGCTACATCGGCCTCCTCACACTCCCCCGTCTCGTCAGTCGATACCCGTTCCCCCACCCCTCGGACCACCACCGCTCGGCGGTGACGATAGTACGTCGGAAATACGGCCGTGACCGCCACCGGTGGTTCACGTCCGGGCTGCTCGCTACAGTGGGCGGCACGTGATCGACGACAGGAGACGAGCATGACTCCAGCACCCGAGACGAACACCGACCGCTTCCCGGAGCACATCCCCGCCCAGCAACAGCAGCCGCCGGGCGTGCAGTCCCAGATGACGCCTGTGCCGGACTGCGGCGAGACCACCTACCGGGGTTCCGGCAAGCTGGAGGGCCGGGCCGCCATCATCACCGGCGGGGACAGCGGGATCGGCCGGGCCGTGGCCATCGCCTTCGCCCGCGAGGGCGCGGACGTCCTGATCGCCTACCTCAATGAGGACGAGGACGCGCAGGACACCGCGCGGTACGTCGAGGAGGCCGGACGCCGAGCCGTGCTGGTCCCCGGCGACCTCTCGGATCCGGCCCACTGCCGCGCCGTGGTGCAACGGGCCGTCGACGAGTTCGGCCGGCTGGACGTGCTGGTGGCCAACGCCGCCTATCAGATGTCCCACGAGAACCTCGAGGACATCTCGGACGAGGAGTTCGACCACACGTTCCGGCTCAACATCGGCCACTACTTCTACCTGGCCAAGGCCGCCCTGCCGCACCTGAAGCCCGGTGCCTCCATCATCGGCACCTCCTCGGTGAACGCGGACTCCCCCAGCCCGACCCTCGCGCCCTACGCCGCGACGAAATCGGCCATCGCCAACTTCTCCGCGTCCCTGGCGCAGCTGCTCGGCCCGAAGGGGATCCGCGTGAACTCGGTGGCCCCCGGACCGATCTGGACCCCGCTGATCCCGTCCACCCTGCCGGAGGACCAGGTGGAGGACTTCGGCCAGCAGGTGCCGCTCGGCCGCACGGGCCAGCCGGCCGAGCTCGCCCCGGTCTACGTGATGCTGGCCAGCGACGACGGCAGCTACGTCTCCGGGGCGCGGGTGGCCGTCACGGGCGGATCGCCGATGCTGTGAACGGGGAGGCTGTGAGCGGGGAGGCTGTGAGCGGGGAGGCTGTGAGCGGGGAGGCTGTGAGCGGGCGCGTGACACTGGATGAGAGACGCGACGGCTACGTGGACCTGCGCTCCTATGCCGCGATCGGCAACGGCCGGACCGTGGCCCTGGTGGCACATGACGGTTCTGTGGACTGGTTCCCCGTGCCGGACCTGGACTCCGCCCCGGTGTTCGCCCGGCTGCTGGACGCGGACCACGGCGGCTGCATCGAGTTGGGTCCGGACGAGGAGGCCCTGAGCGCCGCGGGCGTGGAGGTGGCTGCCGATCTCGGGGTCCACCGCGAGTACGTGTCTGGGACGAATGTCCTGCGCACCACGTACAGCACCCCGGTGGGCACCGTGCGGGTCACCGATTCCGTGAACATGGGCTCCACCGGCGCCCTTCCCTGGACGGAACTCGCGCGCTGCGTGGAGGGCCTCGACGGCCAGGTGCCGATGCGGTGGCGCGTGGTCCCGGGGACCATGCTGAACACCGCATCCCCGTGGGTGCAGCAGACGGACCAGGGCCCGGTCATCCGCGTCGGTGAGGTCTCCCTCGCCGTGCGCGGCGCGGACATCGGAGCGCACGACGCCGGCCCGCAGACCCTCTCCGGCCGGTTCACCTCGGGTGAGGGGACCGAACACCTGCTGGCCGTCGTCGGGACCGCGGCGGAGCCGCTGCGCCTGCCGCAGCCGCACGCGATCCGGCGCAACGTGGACCTGAGCGTGGACCTATGGCGGCGCTGGACCGCCCTGCTGGAGTACGACGGTCCCTACGAGGACGAGGTGCGCCGCAGCGCACTGGTGCTGAAGCTGCTCGGCCACAGCCCGTCCGGATCCATCGCGGCGGCGGCCACCACCTCCCTGCCGGAGAACCGGGAGGGCACCAAGAACTACGACTACCGCTTCGCCTGGATCCGTGACGCCACCTACTCGCTGCACGCGCTCCTGCGGCTGGACGAGCAGGAGGACGTGCACGCCGCCGTGTCCTGGCTGCTGCGGCTGGCGCGGCAGCAGCAGCCCCGGCTGCACGTGCTGAACCGGCTCAACGGGCATGTCCCGGAGGCGGACACCACGGAACTGGAGGTGCCCGGCTGGCGCGGCATCGGCCCCGTGGTGGCCGGCAATGACGCCGCCGACCAGTTGCAGCTCGGCGTCTACGGGGACATCTTCGACATGGCGACCCTGTACGTGGGCGGCGGCAACGTGCTGGACGCCGAGACGGCCCGGATGCTGTCCGGACTGGCGGACGCCGTGTGCGACCTCTGGATCCGGCCGGATGCCGGGATGTGGGAACTGCCCGAGCACCGGCACTACACCAGCTCGAAGATGGGCTGCTGGGTGGCCCTGGACCGGGCCATCACCCTGGCCGACGGCGGGCACCTGCCGGGCACGGACGACCGGTGGCGGGACGAGCGGGACCGGATCCGGGCGTGGATCGACGAGCACGGCTGGTCCGAGGAGCGCGGCGCCTACGTCATGTACCGCGGGAGCGAGGAACTGGACGCCTCCGTGCTGCTGCACACGATCAGCGGGTTCGACACCGGCCCGCGGATGTCCTCCACCATCGATGCCCTGCGCGAGGAACTGGGCCGTGGGCCGCTGCTGTTCCGGTACAGCGGGATGGACGCGGAGGAGGGGACCTTCACGGCGTGCGGCTTCTGGTGCGCGGCGGCCCTCGCCCTGGTCGGCCGGCGGGCCGAGGCCCGGGAGCAGATGGACGCGATGCTGGCCCTGGCCAACGACGTCGGCCTGTACACCGAGATGATCGACCCGGCGGACGACTCGTTCCTGGGCAACATGCCGCAGGCCCTGAGCCATCTGGCCCTGCTGGTGGCCGCCCTGACGCTGAACGGGCAGTGATTGAACGGGCGGTGATTGAACGGCCGGTGCGGCAACGGGCCATGCGGGCCGGCAGCCGGGGCGCTGATCGCACCACCTCGTCGCATCACGTCGTTGCACAATACGGCATGATTCCGTAGATTAATTAGGCGTGCCTAACCTACTCTGTTCCGGCACGCGGAGGCTCCCGCCTCGATCCCTACGGAAAGCAGACCATGACCGCGACCGCGACCCAGACGTACCCCTCGACCCGCGCCTACCGGACCCGGGTGGCACGGATCAGCCGGCTCGGCGAGCACTTCGTCCGGTTCACCTTCGCCGACGACGACCTGCGGTTCTTCGGCACCGGCGGCCTCGATCAGCGCATCAAACTCATGCTGCCCCGTGTGGACGGAACGCTGCCGGACGTGGGACTGTTCGCCGACCCCGCCCCCGCGATGATGGAGTGGTACACCCGCTGGCGTGAGCTGCCGGACGCCGAACGCAACGCGATGCGCACCTACACCGTGCGCGCGGTCCGCCCGGAGGTCCGCGAGATCGACGTGGACTTCGTGCTGCACGGCACCGCCGGGCCCGCGTCCGCCTGGGCGCTGGGGGCCGCCGTCGGGGACGAGATGGTGATCCTGGGACCCGATGAGCGCTCCGAGACGCGCGGCCGCGGCCGCAGCGGGGGCATCGAGTGGGACCCGGGCTCGGCACGCACGGTGCTGATGGTGGGCGACGAGACCGCCGCCCCCGCGATCTGCGCCATCCTGGAGACCCTCGACGAGACCTTCAGCGGGCACGTGTTCATCGAGGTGCCGGAGGCCGGGGACATCCTCCCCGTCGCCACCCCCGCCGGGGTGCAGCTGAACTGGCTGGCCCGCGGTGACCGCCCGCACGGCGAAGTCCTGACCGAGGCCGTGCAGGCCTGGGGCCGCGAGTTCGGCTCGGAGGTGGCCGGGACCGGAGCCGACGGCGCTGCTTGCGCGGCCGGCGTCCTGGGCGAGACCGATGCAGAGGCGACCGAGGCGGAGGCGACCCTGTGGGAGGTTCCCCCGGAGAGCCCCCACGGCCACTGGTACGCCTGGCTGGCGGGCGAGGCCGGCACCATCACCGGGCTGCGCCGTCATCTGGTCAAGGGCCTGGGCATCGACCGGAAGTGCGTCTCCTTCATGGGCTACTGGAAGATGGGCCGCGCCGAGGGCAGCTGAGGAGCCAATCACTTCCCCTCCTCGCTTTCAGTCGACTCGGGGTGGGTGTTTTCGCCAAACACCCACCCCGAGTCGACTGAAAACGTGCGGGAGTGTCCCGATCACGGCACGCAGCATGAGGCACGGCACCCAGACGGTGGGTGGTCCGTCCGACGGCCGCATCACTCACTACGTGGGAAGACGCCGTTCTCTCGATTGCTGAGGTAGTAGTCCTGCGCGATCTCACCTGCCGTCGCCTTCAACAACGGGACGACGTCTCGGAGAAGTGCCTCGGCACTTGTGCGCGCCGTAGTCGACGTCGATGACAGGGTGGCGATCACCCGTCCGCGCACGGTGATGGGCACCGCCACCGCGAGCATTCCCGGCTCCAGCTCTTCCACCGACAACGAATAGCCCTGCTCGCGGGCCTCGGCGACGCAGTCCTGGAGCGCCGCTTTGCCGCTCATCGTGGCCGGAGTGAAGTCCACCAGCTCCGCGACCTCGAAATAATGCTCGAGTCCATCGGCAGACAGGGCGCCGAGCAACACGTGGCCCATGGCCGTGGCGTGAGCAGGCAGCCGCGAGCCGACCCTCACTGCGTAGGGCATGATCCGCTTCACCTCGACGCGGGCCACGTGTACGACATCTGCGCCGTCGAGCACCGACACCGAGGTGCTCTCCTCGGTCCGGTCCGCCACCATTTGAAGATGCGGCTGGGCGATCTCGGGCAGGGACTCGCCGCTGAAATAGCCCTGTCCCATCTCGAGGACCCGCGGCGTCAGCACCCATTCACCACGGTACTGGTGGGCGTACCCCAGCCGTTCGAATGTCAGCATGATCCGGCGGACCACCGGGCGGGACAACCCCACGGCAGAGGCCAGATCAGCGATCGTGGGGCGTGTTCGCACCTCCGCGAAGGCACGCAGTACGGTGATCCCGCGTTCCAGGCTCTGGATGATGTCGCGGTCACGGTGGCCGTTGTCTGATTGGTCATCCATCGCCATAGGATACTTGGCGCTGTGTCCCATCGGCGGGGCGCTCGTCACAGCTCGTCTGCCCTCACCTGTGACAAGACGGTGGCCCCGCCATCGACCCGCACCACCGAGCCGTTCATGAAGGACGAGTCGTCCGAGGCCAGGAGTACCGCGAGGCCGTGCAGTTCACGGGTATCCCCCCATCGGCCAAGCGGGATCGAGCGTTCCCACAACCGGGTCTTCGCGGCAGGGCGCTCGACACGCCCCCCGATGTTCGTGTTGAACGGGCCCGGCGCGATGATGTTGATCCGCACTCCATACTTGGCGAGTTCCAGGGCCGCCTGCGTCGCCACCGCATGAACGGCAGCCTTCGAGGCCGCATACGCATAGCTGACCAGCGGTTCGGCCCTCAGGCCCGCGGTCGATCCGGTGACGATGATCGAGCCGGCATGGTTTCGCTTCATATGGGCGGCCGTCCTCTGCAGACAGAAGAAGAACCCGGACAGATTGATGTCCAGCACCTTCCGCCAGGTCTCCCGATCCAGGGCGTCGATCTCGCCGTCAGCCGTTCGAAGGCTCGCCCCGGCGTTGATGCCGGCGTTGAGGAACGCGGCGTCGATTCGGACTGTTCCATCCAACTCGCCAAACACTGAGTCGATCGCGTCCGCATCGTGGATATCCGCAACGTGGGTGGTGACCTCGACACCCTCGCCCCGCAGTTCCTCCGCGACCTCGACCAGATGCGCCTCGTCGCGATCGATCAGATGCAGGGCAGCTCCTGCCCCCGCGCAAGCGCGGGCATATGCCGTGCCGATTCCGCTGGCCGCTCCCGTGACAACCACGGTCCGGCCGATGAGATGGTCCGTCATATCTGTTCCCCTTCGCTCCACACCGTTAGTGTCTCGTGCTCGATTCTGGCCCAGCGCCCGTCCAACAGATGCTCCCTGACGGACGGGTCGATATCGATCAGTGCCGGTACTCCCAGTACGGCGAGTCCCAGCGCCAGCTTGCTGTTGATGGTCTCCGTCATGATGGCCGCGGGCGCAGTGCCCTGCAGCTTCGCAATATGGAACTGCCCCGACCATCCGGACGACCCCTTGGCCCCCGGCATGACCACCACCTTGCCTGCCAGGATGGCGCCCCGTTGCGGATGACTGGTCTCCACGATGGCCCCCGTGCCTGGGTCGATGCCGCCCCAACCGGAGATGGCCCGGGTGCAGACGAGGAGCTCGCCCTCGGCGACGCCGTCCACCAGCACCCTGCCCGTCCCCCTGACCGCCGCCGTCATGCGGACCACCGGCCCTTGACGGCCGCTTCGATACACATTGCCGTCGAACCGAAGCGGCCCTCCACTCCGGCGATCGCCGGCAGGTAGTGCGCCTGTTTCGCGGAGTCCGTGGCGAACCGCCTGGTGCCAGGCGGCAGAAACTGGCCGATGGCCGGGCAGGTGTCGGAGAGCACCTTCGCGCCGGACCGCTCGATGGTCTCGAGCCAACCGCTGCGCTCGGCCACATCTCGGAGGGCGCTGGCGGTGAACACCCACAGTGCGACGTCGGGGGAGATCGTTCTACCCTCCAGCAAAGCGGCGACGTCGCGCAGCTGGTTCAGCGATGCGTGCGGGCAGCCGATCATCACGAAGTCGATGTCGGTCCCCGTCGCAGTGGCGTTGAGCGCATCCACCGTCTCGGTGTATTCCTTCTCTCCGAAGTGCACCGTTTGGCGCGGCTGCCGTCCCCCGAAGGCCTCTTCAAGGGTGTGCGCCTCTGCCGTGATTCCGGGAATGTGGTACAACTCGACATCTCCAGACGACGCCGCCGCCGCACCGAACTGCTTGAGCGAGACCGGGTCGGGCGACAGCGGGAACGACGAGGAGAGCGCCGGGACCGAGTCCCCCAGCACTCCGCCGAGGTAATACCCCAGCACGTTCCAATCGGATGTCGTCTCGATTGGCCTGTCCACGACCAGCAGGTCCGTTGCCCGCCGGTTCTCGGTGATGTGCAGTCCGGCGTAGGGGATGCGGCCGGTGAGCATGGCCGCCGCCGAGGACTCCCGTCCCTCCGTGTTCGTGCGCGCCCCGAGGACGGAGTTGATGTAGACGACTGCGGAGGACTCCATCCACGCGCAATGCTCGCCCAAGCGCGGGTTGTTCCCGACCTGATACGGGGTGCACGTGTTGAGGATGCTCACGCCGAGGGAGGCCAGGTACTGCTCGCTCGCGCTGGCCTCGGCGTGGTCGGCGTCGCTCAGTCCCTGTAACCGGTAGTGTTTCGAATCCCGCGGGCCGATGAGTTGGCAGCTATGGGCGCGTGCCATCGGCACGTCCAGCGGCTTGTCGGAGTTCAGCGAAAAGCGGGAGAACAAGCTCTTCGGATCGGTGCTGCCCAGCACTTTGCTGTGCCGCTTGCCGAAGATGTTCGCCCCTGCGACGTTATCGGTAAGGACGAGACGCTCCGCGCCGAGGATTCGTCCGTACTCCATCAGCGTCTCCATCGCGGCCGCGACCGCCTCACCGGAGTCACCGGCTGCCATGGCCTTCTCTTCATCCGTCAGAATCATCATTTGTCCACCGATTCCTTCATGTCTTCCTTGACCTCAAGGATCGCCTCCTGCTCGGCCAGACGCGATTGGAGCTTCGCGATGTCCACCGAGGCGGCGCTGACACCGTCTTCCAGTGCGATGGCTGCCGCGACGCCGGCGGCATGCCCCATGGCGAAGCACGGCCCCGAGACACGTGCGGCCGAATGGCCACCATGCGTCATCGAGGCGCCGCGGCCGCCGACGAGAAGGTTCGAGACCGCCGGTGCCACCATGATCCGGTAGGGCAGTTGGCTGTATCCTCGCGGGGCGTCCCCATGAGGCCAGCGGATCTCGACGTTCCCGTCGACATGTGCCTCGACGGGCCATCCGTTGATGCCGATGGCGTCGTCGAAGTCCACGCCGCCTAGGACGTCCTCCTCCGTGAGCTGATAGGCGCCCACGATCCGCCGGGTTTCGCGGATCCCGATTTCGGGTCCGATGTCGACGATGTAGGACCGTTCGAAGCCGGCGTGGTTGTCCCGGATGAACTCAAAGACCTCCTGGGCCTGCTGGCGTCCCTGGATCTCCCCCGCACTGAGGTCCTCGATCCTCGTGCCGTCCAGGGCCAGCCCCTCCGGCGTGCGTAGCTGGGTCGCGTTGGCGCGCCACTCGATGTCATCGCGTTGCGGCCTCACGATGGCCCCACGACGGGGGAACGGCTCCCGTCCGGCCGCCACTGCCGCGTCCATCATCTGGGGCAGCGTCTTCCACGCCGCGCCCGCCCTGGCGCCGTCCACGTTGTTGATGCGGAACATCGTCGACGGGTAGAGCATCTCGTTCGGCGGAGACTTCTCGAACTCGGCGCCGGACCAGTAGGCCACGTCCGCATCGCCCGAGGCATCGATCACGAAACGGGCCCGGAGCGCGAATCGCCCTTCCTTCGTCTCCACGATGACGGCGTCGATATGCGCGTCGTCCTTCATCAGAAGCCCGACGGCGAACGTGTGGAAGAGGATCTCCGCACCGGAGGCAAGAACGAGTTGGTCGGCAGCGAGCCGGTAGGCCGGAATATCGTAGGCCTGGGCCATGATCCGGTCGGCGAAGGAGAGATGGGGGCGGCGCAGGCCACCCAACTTGTCGATGCGGTCGAGCAGTTCCGGGACCATGCCGCCGACGGTCCGGACGTGTTCCCCGTGGACGTTCGAATGCAGGCCGCAGAAGGTGCTCAGCCCGCCGGCGGTACCGGCACCACCGAGGAATCCGCTGCGTTCGATCAGCAACGACGACAAACCCTGACGCGCCGCAGCTGCTGCGGCCATGATCCCGGTGGGCCCCCCACCGACCACGAGCACGTCGACTTCCCTGAAAACCGGTATCCGCCGGGCGGTTTCGGTGACAAAACTCATGATTGTGGCTCCTCGGAGAGATCGATGGCGAGATGAATGGCGGCGAGGACCTCTGCCGGGTTCTCGGCCGGGAGCAGATGTGCTCCGCTGACACGCCGCAGCGCGGCTTGCGGCATGGCTTCTGCAAGTGCCGCGGAATTGCTCGGGTCGACTGCCAGGTCGCCGTCGGCGGAGAGGACGACAGCGGGCACTCGTACTCGACCAGCAGCCTCCCGCACATCCAGATCGGCGATCGCACGACAGGCGGCTGCGTACCCGGCGACGGGGAGAGACCGAAAGTCCCGGCGCACGGCCTCGACGACGTAGGTATCAGCGGACTCGCTGAACCACCGTTCGTGGAGCACCGTGGCCAGCGGATCCAGTCCGGATGCCCCGACGGCTTCGGCCCGGTCATGCCAGAACGCAGGGGAGGGCTGTGCCATGGGGGCGTTGACCACCACCAGCGCACGAATGAGTTCCGGGTGATCGGCGGCAAGCCGTACGCCGATCGCGCCGCCGAGTGACACGCCGCAATACACGACGGGTTCCTGTGCCTCCCGGAGAAGCAGTTCCTCGGATGCGCGGACCAGGTCATCGAACGACTCCGGCGCACCGTGTTCTGTGTCGATTCCATGGCCGGGGAGTTCGTAGGTGATGGCGCCGAAGTCCTCGCCGGCGGCCTTCAACAGAGGATTCCACATGCTGGCGGTAGTGCCCAGCGAGTTTCCGTAGGCCACCACGGGTCGCCCCGGCTCGTGGCCGCCGGTGGCACCCGCTCGCATGACGCGATCGCCCATCACTTGGCCGCCGTCACGGCATTGGCCTTGGCCTTGGCGCGCTGGATTCCTCCATAGACCCGTGCACGCAAGTCGGCGAATCGCTTTTCCGAGCGGGTCTCGACCTGGGATCGCTCCGCGCCGAGGTCGACCCTGACATCGTCGAGGACGAAGGTCGGTGACGAGGAAAGGACGATGACGCGTGTTCCCAGGTACACCGCCTCGTCGATGTCGTGGGTCACGAACAGCACTGTGAGGGAAAGTTCCTTCCAGAGGCGTAGCACCAGGTCCTCGAGGTCGGCGCGCGTCTGGGCGTCCACAGCAGCGAAGGGCTCATCCATCACCAGCACCTTCGGCCGGTACGCCACTGCGCGGGCGATGGCCACACGCTGCTGCATCCCGCCGGACAACTGCCAGGGATAGAGATCCGCCGCATCGGCGAGCCCGACGGCTTCCAGGGCTTCCCTGACACGCCGTTCCCGTTCCGCCTTCGGCGTCTTGTTCTCGCTCAGCGGCAGTTCGACGTTGCGCCCCACGGTCTTCCACGGAAAGAGACTCCGGCCGTATTCCTGGAGGACGACCGCCATATCCGCGGGAGGTGACGTCACCTTCTTGCCGTTGATCGACACCGAGCCCGATGTCGGTTCCAGCAGGCCGGACAGGCATTTGATGAACGTGGTCTTGCCCGCTCCCGACGGGCCGACGACGCAGGCGAAGTCACCGGCGGCAACGTCGAAGTGCAAGTCACCGATGGCTTGTACGGTGCGGGTTTTGGAGAAGTAGGTCTTGCTGAGATGGTCGACGGCGACCATCGAACCGTTGTTGTCGGTCATGACAGATTATCCTTCTTTGAGTTGACGCGACTCGTGGTACCACCCGAGTGAGCGTCGTTCCACGAATTCGAACAGCATCGACAAACCGAAGCCGATCAAGCCGAGCAGGAGCACACCGCTCCACATCTCCGGCATGGCAAAGCTGCGTTGGAAGAGAATGATGGCGGCACCGAGTCCGTCGGTTGCAGCGAACATCTCGCTGATCACCATGAGGATGATGGCGATGGAGAGGCCCTGGCGGGCACCCGCGAAGATGCGTGGCATGGCCCCGGGCAACACCATGTGCCGCAGACGGGAGTGCCAGCGAAACTGGTAGCTCTGACAGGTCTCGTCCAACACCTCGTCGTGGCCGCGCACGCCATCCACGGTGTTCAGCAGGATCGGCCAGATCGAGCCCACCACGATGACCCAGATCTTCATCTGGTCACCGAAGCCGAGCAGCAGGATCAGCACGGGAACCAACGCCGGCGGGGGAATCGCCCGGAAGAACTCGAGCACCGGTTCGGCAGCTGACCGGGCCCGCCAGGACATCCCCAGGGCCAGACCAATCAGAATCCCGACGACGCAGGACAGGCCGTAGCCGGCCAGTAGCCTGCCGACGCTGGGCAGCACATCGGTGAAGAGCCGTTCGGAGAACCACAGTTCGCCGAACTGGGTGAGGATCTCCGCGAGCGGCGGAAAGTAGAAGCTCGACGAGAACGAACTGCCGACGAGCCATACCAAGAGCACGACGACAGGCACCGCCAACATCTCATATGCGGACTTTGCGATACGCATCAGTCAGTTCTCCTTTGCGGCGTTGCGAATCATCGGATGCCACCACAGCAGACGCTTTTCGGCGACCCGGGCGAGCTGGTTCACGGCGAGCCCCATCAGGCCGGAGACCAGCACGAGGGCGTACACGGTGGAGGTGGCACCGGACGTCTGCGCGACGGTGATGCCCTGGCCGAGGCCGACGGTGCCGATCACCATCTCGCCGGTAATGGCCAGCACGAGCGCGATGGAGGCCGCAAGACGGACCCCGGTGAAGAGAGGCGGCATGAGGCTCGGCCACTGGACGTGCCTCATGTAGCCCCATCGGGAGAAGCGATACGAGCTCGCGGTGTCCTTGGCCACCGAATCGAGGTCGTTCAGGCCGAAGAGCGTCTGCAGCAGCATCGGCCAGACCGCGGCATAGGTGATCAGCACGACTCCCGACTCGAACTTGGTGCCGAACAGGAGGATCACGGCGGGGATGAGCGCGACTGACGGGATCGGCCGCAGGAACTCGACCATCGAACGCGTGTACCTTTCCACCCGAGGGAACGTCCCCAGGAGGAAGCCCAGTCCGACGCCCACAACCGTGGCGACGACGAGCCCGATCGCCCACGTGCGCATGGTGCTGACCACGTACGTCCAGAAGCGGCCGGTCGTCATCTGCTCGCCGAGTTCGGACAGGACCGCGCTCAACGGCGGAAAGCTGCCACTGCCGCTGAGCCGGGGGACGAGTTCCCAGGCGAGGATGAGGAGCAGCACGCCGGGCAGCGACCACATCCTCTTACCCCAGCCGGCACCGTTCCGAGCAGATCGTGCCGGGGCCTGGGCGGTCGTCGTCGGGGGCGCGGCAGAGGTGGCCGCCTCGCTCTGATCAATCGCCATGGTGGATTCCCCTTCCCGTCGAGCAACCGTTCGCGGCCGCGACGCCGCACATCACGGCTCCACAGGCCAAGGGGGTCACAACTTCGCGGTAGGTATCGAGAAGCCCGTCGGTGCGAACCGCATCGACCGGTTCGAAGGCCGGACGGGCCATGATCTGGTCTGCGGTGAGACGTGCATCGACGGTTCCCCGGTCCAGGTCGATGTCAATGAGGTCGCCGTCCTGCAGGAGGCCGATCAGGCCTCCCGTGGCCGCTTCGGGTGAGACCTCTCCCACCACGATGCCCTTGTTGACGAGCCCGCTCAGCTGTCCGTCCGTGACAACGGCTACCTGGTCACCGAGCCCGGATCCGTCGAGCGCGAAGACGAGCGCCGACGCCATGCCCATGCCCGGTCCGCCGACGAGTCCGATTCCCCGGAGGACCACGACGTCACCGGCGTTGACGATCCCGTTGGCGAGCGCCTCGATTCCCTCTTCGCGTGAGTGGAAGATGCGGGCGGGGCCGCTGAAGGAACGGGCCCGTTCTTCCAGGACGGGGAGCTTGACGATCGCGCCGTCGGCTGCCAGGTTTCCCCGCACGATGCGGATCGACGGCTGGTCCGACATGGGCGAACCGTACGGGGCAATGACGGAGCCGTCGGCGGCGGGGGCGGCCTTCACGCAGTCCGCCAGTGTCCCCCCGTCAACGGTCAGGGCGTCCAGGTGAAGTTGGGGTGCCAGTTCGCGGAGCACCACGGCTGCCCCGCCGACGTCTTCGAATTCCTCGACACGGCTGGGTCCGTTCGGACGAACGGCCGTCAGTACCGGGACCTTGGGGCCGAGTTCGCGGAACAGCCGCCATACGTCCACCGTCAGGCCGGCCTCGCGGGCGATGGCCTGCAGGTGCTTCACGGAGTTGATGGACGCGCCGATCGACAGCATCACGCGCACGGCATTCTCCACGGATTCCGGCGTGATGACCTGCCGCGGTGTGGTGTTCGTCTTCACCAGACGAGCCAGCGCCGCAGCGGAGCTGGCCACCGACTGCCACATCTTCGCGCTGTTGGCCCGGACGGGGGTGGATCCCGAGACGGCCATGCCAAGCGCCTCGGCCGCGATGTGCATCGAGTTTGCGGTTCCGAGGCCGGCACAGACGCCCGGGCCGCGGATCGCGTCCTCGGACAGCTCCATCAGGTCGTCGATTCCGCCGTTGCCCTGGGTGCCGTGCGAGGCCCGGAGGAAGACCTCTTCGATATCGGCGCCACCGTCCTCGTTGAGCGCGTTGCGTTGGTAGCCGCACGAGACGATGACGGTGGGGATGTCCAGGCGTCCGGCCGCCATCATGTGTGCCGGTGCGGTCTTGTCACAGGAACTGAGGCAGATCATCCCGTCCAGCTGGGCGCCTTCGACGATGGCTTCGATCGAGTTGACGATCAGGTCACGGCTGGGCAGCACGTAGCGCCCGCCGCGGCCGGCGCTGGTGATGAAATCCGACGGGGCGATGGTGCTCACCTCGAACGGCAGCAGACCTTCGTCCCGGAGATGTTGCTTGAGCACGGGCACGATGTCATCCAGATGGCTGAAGCAGGCCGCCATGTCGGATGACGAATTGATGATGGCAACCTTTGGACGGGACATGTCCTCGTCCGTGTGCCCCAGGGATCTCCATTCCGCGCGGCGTACAGCCCAGCGCGGGGATCCCGGTGTCAGATCACTCCTCAAGGGTCAGCCTTCCGGTGTTGCGATGAGTTCGGCCGGATCCACAGCGGTTTCGATGAGGTCGTATTCCAGCGCGTATTCGTTGAAGAGGTCGACGGCTTCGGCCGATATCTCTGCGTCGTAGGTCGGCAGGATCATCTTTGCGGCGACGTCTTCGTCGAGCTCGGTGAACTTCAGGAGCTGCTCGCGGACCTCGTCGGGGTGCTCCTGCGCGTAGGCGAGGGACTCGTTGATCGCGACCTGGAGGTCGGCGAACAGCTCCGGGTTCTCGTTGAGCTGGTCTTCCGACGTGTAGTAGGCACTCGTCATGATGCTCTCGGTCGACATGGCCTGGTACGGCGAGGAGATGGCGGGGAAGCCGGCCTCGATGGCAGCAGTGCCGAAGGGCTCCGCACCGACCATGGCATCGATCGTCCCGTTCTCCAGGGCCGTCAGGCTTTCGGCGAAGGGAAGCTCGATGAACTCGACCTTGGACGAGTCGCCCCCGTCGGCATCGACGCCGATCTTTCCAAGCATCTCTAGCAGGCTGCCGAGTGCGTTTACGCTGACCGTTTTTCCCTCAAGGTCCTTGGCCCCGGTGATTCCGCTGTCCTCGGGGGCATGGATCATCGTGACGTCTTCGCCTTCGACCCCGGTGGAGCTCGAGCCGGAGCCGATGATCTTGACCGGCAGGCCCTTGTCCTTGGCTTGGAGGATCGAGGGCATGTTGCTGAAGGCGAAGGTGTACTCGCCGCTCATGACCGAGGGCAGGAGGGCCGCACCGCTGGCCCCGACGTTGATGTTGAGGTCGATGCCGTTCTCGTCGAAGAACCCCTGCTCCTCGCCGAGGTAGAGCGCCGCGACATCCACCACCGGGATGAAGCCCGCGTTGACGGTCATGGGCTCATCGGGCGAGCCGGTGCCTGCATCGGCAGAACAACCGGAGAGGCCGACGGCCAAGGCACCCGCGCCCAGCATGGCGGCGGCGCGGATAGTAGATCTCTTATGCATGTGCATCCTTTCGCGATGTACGCTGTGCGTTCAGATAATCGCAATGCGTGATGGCGACAACAATAGATGCCGTACGTCACATGCACAAATTGTGGCCAGGGTCTCTACCGGCATGATGTTCAACGGATGCCGGCCCCGGCGCGGTGCTCGTCTTCGCATCAGTGCACTCCGGACACAGCAGTGTGGGCGGAGATCTCAGTTGATCTCCGCCCACACGGTGCACTCGGGGTAGATTGCCGAACTATGGGGCTGTGGATTGGTGGAGGTCTCCCCGCGACCGGTCCTGTTTGTAGGGTGCCGACTGCACCATGGCCCTCACGGACTTCTGCCGGTGCCCCGGCGCACCCCACACCACGGTCACCTCGGTGCCGATCTCGGCGTGGTCGACGTCGACGGTCGCCAGGGACAGCATCTTGCGGAAGAAGTAGCTGTAGCCGCGCGAGGTGGTGGTCCCGACCAGTTGGCCGTTGATCTCCACCCGGTCCGCCCACATGTATCCGCGCTGGTCACGGGGCATCTCCATGAAGTCGTAGTGCTCGCCCTCGCGCAGAAGGGAGTTCTGGATGTCGGCGACGTCGTCGGCATGCCACACCAGGGTCCGCAGCACCCGGTGCGGCCGGGCCTTTTCCGCCGCGAGCGCGTCGGCACCCAGGTAGCCCCTGCGCTGGGTGGTGACAACCTTGGCCCACCCCAATTCGATCGGGCTCCGGTAGTAGTCGGAGGGCTCCTGGCCGTCGAAACTGCCCGCGATGTAGGCGGGCTGGGCGAACGAGGGCATGGAGGAGAGGAAGAAGTCCATGTAATCGGCCATGTCCGCATCGAAGATGGCCGGGATGTAGTCGGTGGCGATCGTGGGGTAGGACGCCTCCAGGTGGTTGATCATGGCGATCCGCCCACCCATCTTGCGGATCCCGTGTGGCTTACCGGCATCGAGCACGGCCTGGTAGACCTCCTCGCTGAACTCCTTGGGTCCCTGCAGCTCGAATCCCACTTCGCCGGACATGCCCTGGCGCAAGGCGTACACGTCGTGGCCGGCGATCGTCACGGGGACGGCGTGCATGTACTTGGCCTCCAGCAGTTTCTCGGAGTCCGTCAGCGCCTGCAGCACCTTGATGGCGTTGGGGCCGGACACCTGGAACATGAACCAGTCTTCCTGGCTGACCTTGGCGTTGTAGTTGCCGCGGTCCAGGTTGAAGGACAGCCAGTAGCCGCCGCGGCCGTGGACCATGTAGTCCTCTTCGCCGAACTTCGTCAGCACGCCCTCGTGGATGACCTTGCCGTCCTTGTTCGTGTGGATGGCATGCTTGGACTGGCCGATTTCAAAGGTCTCGAAGTTGTTGACCGTGTAGTCCGAAATCAGCTGTAGGGCGTCCGGGCCGGTGAACCGGTGCTGCCACAGGAAGGACCAGTCGCCGATGTAGCAGGTCTGTTTCCACGAGAGGCTCTCGTCCATCCAATCGGTGTACTCGGGTAGTCCGAAGCGGCTCCAGGCGTACCCCTCGGGGCCTTTGCGCATGTCCTGGACGGTGATGCTCATACTGTGATCTCTCGATTCGGTCGTGGTGGGCGTGGTGGCCGTGGTGGGCGTGGTGGGCGTGGTGGTGATGGGCGTGGAGCAGCGGCCTGGCTATCCCGCGTCGGCCAGGACCACGTCGTCGACGCTGAGATCGCCTTCGAGCAGCCCGTCCTCGGTACTGATCTCGATCAGCCGTTCCAGGGAGTCGACATTGACGGCGTCGATCCATCGGGGCAGGCGCAGGACCTGGGTCACCTCGGGTGGTATGGAGGTGTAGGTCTCCAGGATGGCGCGGGTCTCGTCGGGATTGCTCTCCGCATAGGTGGCCGATTCGGCCATGGCGTCTTGGAACGCGGCGACCAGATCGGGGTCCTCCTCCGCCAGGGCGCCTGTGGAGAAGTAGGTGGAGGCCATCAGATCAGGCGAGACCTCCATCCAGTTCCAGAACACCGGGCGCATCGACTCATCAAGGCCGCTCGACAGGAACGGCTCCACCAGGAACGCCGCATCCACGGTTCCTTGCTCGACGGCAGCCACCATGTTCGGGAAGGGCATCTCCACGAACTCGACCTTGGAGGGGTCACCGCCATCCTGACGAACGGCTTCCTTGACTGTCGAGTCAGAGATGTTGTTGAGGGTGTTGACTGCCACGGTGCGCCCCTCGAGATCCGCGGCGGAGGAGATGTCTGCATCCGGTAGGACCATGGTGGCGCCGTAGTCGGTGTCCTCATCGCCCGTGCTTGACCCACCGGGGGCAATGACCATGACGTCCAATCCGCGGGAGGCCGCGACGAGGACGCTGGTCGGGTTGCTGAAGCCGAAATCGAACTGCCCGCTGGTCACCGCCGGGATGATGGCAGCGCCGCCCTGCGCGGTCTCCAGGTTCACGGTCAACCCGTGATCCTCGAAGATCCCCTGTTCGATGCCCAGGTACAGGGGTGCAACGTCGACCAAGGGCATGACGCCCACGGTGATCTCCTGCAGTTCCGTATTGTCGGCGGCGCCGTTGCCGCCCGACGTTTCCGTGGCCCCAGAGGTCGCCGTGTTTCCGCCGGTGTTCCCTCCGCACGCCGTCAGGGCGAGCGTGAGGACGGCCGTGGCCGCCAACGCCGCTTGGACGCGTGCACGATTGAAAGTACCCATGATTCCACCTCTACTGTGCCGAGTTCCGGGACGGGATCCGCTGCGCGGGCTCGAGGACGGGACGGTTCCACCGGTGTGTCGAGGGTGTGACATGTCCCGTCAGGAGGTCCAGGAACTTCTTGGATGTGATGCAGAGCACTCTGATATCGAGGTTAGGTGCGAACTACCTATCAAGCCAATCAAAAGGCATGATGGGTCTATCAAACTCATCTATATTGGCCGAGGGGACGAGCATGGTGATCGCGGGATCCGGCTACGACATGAATCTCATGCGCACTTTCGTGGTTGTCTACGAGACGCGCAGCGTGACGGAGGCATCCAAGGCCCTCTTCGTCAGCCAGCCGTCCGTGAGCTACGCCCTCTCCAAGTTGAGGAAATTCTTCTCCGACCCCCTGTTCCTCAGGAATCGAACCGGACTTGAGCCAACCCCGGTGGCCGAATCGCTGTACCCGCAAATGGTCCAGGCCATCTGGCTGATGGACTCCGTGGTCCAGAACGCCACAGACTTCAAGGCCGCGGAGACCACGCGCACTTTCCGGCTGATGATGACCGACTTGGCCCTCATGGCCCTGTTCTCCTTCGTGGTCCAAGCCATCCAGGCCAAGGCACCCCGGGCGCGCATCGAGGTGACCCTGCTCGACGTGGCCCAACTGGAGGACAAGCTGCGCCGCAGCGAGATCGACGGGGCCATTGCCGTGCCGACGTTCTCCGAGGACATCGTGGTCCGCGACCACCTGATGGACATGCCCTACGTCGGCGTCTGCGCTGCATCGCATCCGCGGCTCTCCCCGGAACCGACAGTGGAGGACCTTGTCGCCGAACAGCGCATCGAGGTCTCGGGAGCACTGGGTCACCAGCACGTGGAGCGGACGCTCAGCGATCTGCACGGACATCAGCAACCTCCGATCGCCCTGCCCAACTACTCCGTGGTCGACGAAACCCTCGCCGCCACCGAGTCGTACTGCGTCGTGCCGCTGTTCCTCGGGGACATGTTCGTCAAGCGCAGCCCGGTGCGGAAATTCATCCTCCCGTTTACCCTGGAACCCGGCCATGTCGGCCTCCACACCCTGCGCCGGGTGGCCCCCTCTCCCCCGGTCGAGTGGCTGCGCCATGTCGTTGCCGAGGCCCTGGTCGCCTATCCCTATCCCCAGCACATCGGCGATTATGACGACAGCTGGTTCACGAACTAGCCACCAAACCACGCCCGACTGAGCTCCGCATAGGCCCCGCCGGCCGCCCGCAACTCATCGTGGGTCCCGGACTCCACGATCCGCCCGGCTGACATCACCAGGATCCTGTCCGCGGCCACGGCCTGGCTGAGCCGGTGGGCCACCACCAGTCCGCTTCGGCCTTGAAGCACCCGGGCCGCAGCGTCGTCCAGCCGGCGCGCTCCGGCCGAGCTGGCCTCCGCCGTCGCCTCGTCCAGCACCACCAGTTGCGGGTCCGCGAGCGCCACCCGGGCCAGGGCCAGCATCTGCAGCTGCATGGGATCCAGCCGGTAGCCGCCCTGCCCGACCTCGGTGTCCAGGCCCTGCGGCAGGTGCCCCACCCAACCGGCCCCCACGGACTCGAGGGCCGCCACCAGGGCCGAGCGGTCGGCCTCCGGCCGGGCCACACGCAGGTTCTCGGCCACCGTGGTGGCGAAGCCGTGCACCTCCTGGGAGACCATGGTGATTTGCTCACGCAGACTGCCCGGATCGGCCTCGACCAGCTCGATCCCGCCCAGTCGCGCCGTCCCGGACGTCGGTGCCGCCAGTCCTGCCGCGATCTGCGCCAGCGTGGACTTGCCCGCCCCGGTGGTCCCGACGACGGCCACCACCTCCCCCGGCCCGATCCTCAGGTGGACGTCGTGCAGGGCGGGGGTGCCGTCGTCGTAGGTGTGGGAGACGCCGGCCAGTTCCAGCGCGCCACCGTGCAGCCGCGCGGTGCGCTCGGGCACCGGCAGGGAGACGACGCCGGCCATCCGGGCCAGCGAGGCCCCGGCGGACTGGACCTGGTCGAACATGCCGACGAGCGCCCCGATCGGGTTGAACAGCCGGTGGAACAGCAGGGCCGCCGTGGTCACGGCGCCGGCGGTGATGTATCCGGCGGACACGAGCAGGAACCCTGCACCCAGGATGGCCCCGAGCACCACGGCCTCGGCCCGGTTGTTCCGGCTGAACGCGCGGGTGAGGAAGCCGAACACCCCGATGGACAGATTGCGGGCCTGGGCGGAGGCGGCGTGGATGCGCTCGAGTTCCGGGCCCTGGGCGTCATAGGCGCGCAGGGTCCGGGCCCCGGTGATCCCGCCCAGCAGCCGGGAGGCGCGGGTGCCGAAGGCGGCCCGTTCGTCCCGGTAGATCGGCCCGGAACGGGGCAGGTACCAGCGCAGGGTGGTCCAGTACATCGGGACGGCCAGCAGTCCCACGAGCCCCAGCCGCCAGTCGACCGCGACCAGGCCCGCGGCCGAGACCACCACCGTGAACAGGGACTGCACCACCAGGGGCACCACCGTGGTGGCCGCCTGGCTGACCTCGCGGGCGTCCTCGGCCACCCGGGACACCAGATCGCCGGTCTCGGTGCCGTCCAGCCGCGCCGAACCGATCCGCAGGGCCCGGTCCATCACGGCCTCGCGCAGCCTGGCCACCGTGGGTTCGGCGGCGCGGGCCAGCCACGCCTGGCCGGCCCAGGCGCAGGCGGCTGCGATCAGTCCTGCTCCGGCCACCGCTGCAGCGGCCCACCACACGGCAGCGGCAGGGGCGTTTGCACCGGGGCCCCCGGCAGTACCTGCGGCAGCGGCAGCGTCAGCGGCAGCCGGGGCTTGGTCGCCGCCGCCGACTCCGACGGCCAGCAGGACGTCCACGAGCCAGCCGATCATCCACGGCGCTACCAGGCCGGCGACGGCGGCCAGCAGGCCCGCGATCCCCACCAGCCACACGAATCCGCGTTGGCCGCGGGTGTGCCGCCAGAGCAGGCGGAAGGACTCTCTCGGCCGGGCCAAAGGAAGGGCCAGCGGCCGGGCGGTGTCCACACTCTGAACAGTCATCGGGCCACCGCCATCCGGTAGTCATCCGAGGACTCCAACAGGGAGTGGTGCGTTCCGGTGGAGGTGGTGCCGTCCCGGTGCACCTGCACCACGGTGTCCGCGGCGGCCAGGAAGGCCGGCGAGGAGGTCACCACCACGGTGGTGCGCGGGCCGGTGCGTGTGGTGGCGGACCCGGAGCCGTTCTCAGCGCGATACCCGGCGGCGGCCCCGGAACGCAGCGACTTCACGTCCTGGGCGATCTGGAACTCGGTGACGGCATCCACCGCACTGGTCGGCTCGTGCAGGACGAGCACCTCCGGATCGGCGTGCAGGGCGCGGGCCAGGGCCAGGCGCTGACGCTGGCCGCCGGAGAGGTTGCGGCCGCCCTCGTCCACCCGGTGCTCCAATCCGTCCGCGAAATGGCTGATGATCTCGGTGACGCCCGCCGCGGCCAGCACCGCCGGATCAATCTGGACGCGTCCACGGTCCGGGGTCCCGATGGTGGCCTGGGCACGGTGCGTGGTCTGGTGTGAGCGCCCCGGACCCTCGTGGTGCAGGGTGATGTTCGAACGCACCGTGCCGGCGAACAGGTCCACCCGATGCGGTGCCACCACCAGGTGGTCGGCCAGCCGTGGCACCAGGCGGCTGCGCGGATGCCCACCGATCAGCACCGTTCCGGCTTGATCCCCCAGTCCGTCCACGGCTTGGAGGATGGTCTCGGCCTGTGCAGGGTCATCCACCACCAGACCCAGGAACCGGCCCGGCGGCACCTCCAGATTCAGCCGGGGTGACGGGTCCAGCCGAGCTGGCCGGTCCAACCGGGCTGACCGGTCCGGCCGGGCTTCGCCACCGTGCCGGACACCTGCCTCCAGCGGGACCTGACCGTCGCGCTCGGCCGGGGCGCCGGCGTCGTGCCCGGGAGGCGTGACCAGCGCCAGACCGGTGATGCGCAGTCCAGCCGTCTCCGGGACCTCGTCACCGGTGGCCTCGGCCGGGACCGCGGTGAGGAAGTCGGCGATCCGCCGGGCCGCGCCGTGCGAGCGGACGAACGCGCCGATCATGTCCGTGATGGTGCGCACCGGCTCCTGGAAGAACACCGCGACCCCGACCACCGAGACCAGGGTGCCGATCGCCAGGTCGCCGGACAGCACGCGCTGGCCGGCCACCACCAGGACCAGTGCCAGCACGAGGGCGGTACCGAGGGCGCCGATCGCCTCCAACCGCCCGCTGCGCTCGGCCGTCACGACGCCGGCCCGGCCGGCCCGCTGCGACGCCTCCCGGTAGTGCGCGCTCGCCCAGCGTTCACCGCCTCCGGCGCTGAGGACCCGCAGGCCAGCCAGGATGTCACCGGCCCGGCGGCTGGCCAGGCCGATCGCCTCCTGCTGCGCGGTGGAGTGCCGTGAGATGGAGCGGGAGGCCAGGGCCACCAACAGCAGGCTGAGCGGCACGCCCACCAGCACCACGAGGCCCACCATCACGTCCGTGGCCAGCAGGTACACCGAGACCGCCACGAGGCCGATGATCGCGGAGCCGCCACCGGCGATCTGCCGGAACACCTGGGCGGTGACGTCTGCGTCCGCCGAGGACAGGGACAGAATCTCGCCCGCGTTTGACCGGGCGGCCACGGCGCCGGATGCCAGCGGCACCTCGGCGACCTCCACCCGCAGCGCGTGGGCCTCCTGATGCAGCGCGGTGTTGGCGAGCCGGGCGCCGAAGCGGTAGCCCAGGGAGAGCACGGTGAACAGCGCCGCGATCCCGAGCAGGGACAGGAGCATCGCCCGCCCGTCCAGGGGGACGATCGCCACGTCCACGATGATCCCGATGGCGATCGGCACGAAGGCCTCGCACACCTGCCACAGCGTCATCAGCGCCAGGCTCCCTGCCACGCGGCCCCGGCGACGGCGGATCGCGCGCCACAGCAGGTGGCCGGCGGTCGCCGGTGGATGGGTGGCAGGCGGCTTGGTGGCGGGCGGCTTGGTGGCAGGCGGCTTGGTGGCGGAGCGACGCGCGTTCGGTGCTGCCGGGTGCGACGGGGAGTGTGCGGTGGTTCGTGACGCCCGCGGAATCTCCGGGGCCTCTTGACCCTGGGGAGCCTGAGAAGCCGGCGGATCAGGCGATGTCGGCATGCTCGGACTCCTCGGGGTGGTGGCCAATCTGTCCATTGTCGTATGGAGTCGCCCGGGAGGTGACATCGGTGGACTCCGCCGTCATGGGTGCACGTGCGGGCAGGGCTGGTCAGAGCAGGCAACGTGCCGAGCCGATGACCGGCGGGACCGGGCCGGCGTCGTTGGTTCCCCGGCGTTTCTACCGGCATTGACGCACGTCACGTGCGTACGGTGGGGGCACCGTCTCAAGTCGACCACCACCAGCAGTCCGTCCCTCGTGTGCTTCCCCGGCAGTCCCCCGCGAGATGGCGAGCCGTTCTGAATGGAGCCTGACGTGACAGACCACATCACCGCACCCGCCCCCGCGCCTGCACCGGCGTTCGCCCCCGCACCCACAGCTGCAACCGCAGCCGCATCAGCGCCCGTGTCCTCCCGACCGGACCGACCAGCCCGCTTGTCCCGCCGCAGCCTGCTGCAGGGCACCGCCGCCCTAGGCGGTGTCATCGCGTTCGGGACCGCCGTCTCCGCCTCCACCACCCCGGCGTTCGCCGCCACCGTGAGCCGGCCGGACGTCATCTCCACGAGCGACTGGGGTGCCTCAGCCGCCAAAGGGTCGCTCCCGACCCTCACGCGCCGGCCGACGCACCTGGTCATCCACCACACCACCCACGTGAACTCGGACGACTTCTCCGATGCCGCCGCCAAAGAGGTGGCCCGGCTGATCCAGCGGAACCACATGACCAACGGCTGGGCGGACACGGGGCAGCAGTTCACCATCGCACGCGGCGGCCAGATGCTCGAGGGCCGGCACGGCTCGCTGGACGCCGTGGTGGACGGGAACCGCTTCATCGAGGGCGCACATGCCTACGGCTTCAATGACCAGTCGGTGGGCATCGAGGTCGACGGGATGTACACCAACGACGTCCCCACGGACGCGCAGTGGAGTTCCCTCGTGCACCTCAGCGCCTTCATCTGCCAGCGGTACGGGATCGGCGTGGACCGGATCATCGCCCACCGGGACGTGCCCGGCGCCCAGACCCTGTGCTGCGGGGACGCCTTCTACGGCAAACTCTCCGCCCTGCGTGACGAGGTGGCCTCGGCGCTGGCCAACGGGGTCGACGGCGGCTCGGGTCCCTCCGGCGACTACCCCACCGTGCGTCTCGGTGACGAAGGCGATGCCGTGCGCCGGGTCCAGGTCACCCTCGCTGCCATCGGCCATGATCCCGGCGCGGCCGACGGCGTGTTCGGCCCCGCGACCGAGAAGGCCCTGCGCGCGTACCAGTCCTCGCTCGGCACCGGAGTGGACGGCATCGCCGGTCCTCGTACCTGGGGCGCCCTCGCGACGCACCACGCCGCCGGCTCGACGGTGAGTTCCGGGGACAGCGGCACCGAGGTCGAGTACCTGCAGCGGGGCCTGAAGGCCTCCAGCGGCGTCGACCTGGCTACCGATGGCCACTTCGGGGACCAGACTGAGGCCGCCGTGTCCGCCTACCAGAAGGCCCGCGGGCTGGCCGTGGACGGGGTGGCCGGTGCCGAGACGTGGGCCGCCCTGAAGCACGGGCAGTAGGCCGCCGGCGGCAGGGGTCTCGCCGACTGCGGGCCTCCTGCGGCCAGCGGGCGCCATGCTGACTGCAGGCCATTCCTCAGCGGCGGGCGCCTCATGGGCAAGACAAAACCCCGTGGTCCCGGTTCCACGAAGGGAACGGGACCACGGGGTTCCGTGGGCCGACGCACGCCGGGTGACCGGCCGGCGTCGTGCGCGGGATTGCTCCTGCGCTACTGCATGCCGGGCGAGACCGCCGCAGCGGTCCCGCCCACCAGGGGCAGTGTGAAGATCAGCGCTTCGAGAACTGCGAGGCCTTGCGGGCCTTCTTGAGGCCGGCCTTCTTGCGCTCGACGACGCGAGCGTCACGGGTCAGGAAGCCGGCCTTCTTGAGAGCGGCGCGGTTGTTCTCGCGGTCGATCTCGTTCAGGGCGCGGGCGACACCGAGGCGCACGGCACCGGACTGACCGGAGGGGCCGCCACCGGTGATGCGCACGATGACGTCGTAGGCACCCTCGAGCTCGAGGAGCTTGAACGGATCATTGACTTCCTGCTGGTGCAGCTTGTTCGGGAAGTAGTTCTCGAGGCTGCGGCCGTTGATGGTCCAGGCGCCGGAGCCCGGGACCAGGCGCACGCGGGCGATGGCCTGCTTGCGTCGACCCACGGCGCCGCCGCCGACGGTCAGCGCGGGGCGCTCAGCGACAGCAACGGTCTCGGGGGCATTGGTGGACTCGGAGGTGTAGCTGGTCAGCTCCACTTCCTCGGTGGACTCATTCTCGTTGAGAGTCATGGTTCTCCTTGAAAGATTGTGGTGGTGCTGACCCGTTACTGGGCGACCTGGCCGATTTCGTACGTCTTGGGCTGCTGGGCGGTGTGGGGGTGCTCGGCACCGCGGTACACCTTGAGCTTGTGCAGCTGCTCAGCGGCGAGGGAGTTCTTCGGGAGCATGCCGCGGACGGCCTTCTCCACGGCGCGCACCGGGTTCTTCTCCAGCAGCTCCGCGTAGGAGACAGAGGAGAGACCACCCGGGAAACCGGAGTGGCGGTAGGCGCGCTTCTTCTCGAGCTTGGCGCCGGTCAGGGCCACCTTCTCGGCGTTGATGATGATGACGAAATCGCCCATGTCCATGTGGGGGGCGAAGGTCGGCTTGTGCTTTCCGCGCAGCAGTGTTGCGGTCTGGCTGGCAAGACGACCCAGCACGACATCAGTGGCGTCAATGACGTGCCACTGGCGGTCGGCATCGCCGGGCTTCGGGGTGTACGTACGCACGTTGTTTGCCTTCGTGTTCGGTGTCGGTTACAGATTCCCGGCCCGCGGCGGTGAGTCCGTGGGCCAGTCACTGAGTTCATCGGTGCGCAGCCGGTACGCCAGGTGAGGACTGGAGTGAGGCCGGGTCCGAAAGCTTCCCGGCGGCGCCCTGGGCTATCGCGACCATGCAACCAGGCCACCCGAGGGTACAGCGAATCCGGGAAAGGACACGCACAACGAAGGTCAATACTACCGTGTCCGCGCAGTAGGGGCAAAGCAGCTGGAAATCAGGGGAAATCGATCGGGGGGAATCAGGGGGAATCAGGGAAAGAAGTGTGGCGGGCTACTCCACAGATGGCCGATCGCGGCCTGTCATCCACAGATTCTCAGAAGCCCTTTTCGGCGTCCGCAGGGTGTGATCGAATGGACTCATTCGAACACATGTTCCCATGTTGCGGGGCAGAGAATCAGCAGAAGCCACCTCCACCGGCGGCGGGGAACAGGTACGGGAAAGCGCGTAGGGGAAAGCAAGACTCAGGGGAAATCAAGTAGGGAAAGGAGGGCGGCATGACTGACGAACACGAGTACCAAGACGGACTTGAGCGCCAGGACGAACAAAAGAACGAACACAGGAATGAGCACCAAGATGTGGACAACCACGGCTCAAGGACCGCCCCACTCCCTTCTCTGGACGAGCTCCCGCTCGGTCACCTGACGGCATTGTTGCAGGAGGCCACCCGAGCCGTCGTGCATCGCCTGTCCGGCCCCGAGGCCTTGCGCGAGTTCACCGCCATGACCGTCCCCGACGACAGCGGCGGTCGGGACTGGGGAGCCATGCTGCCTTCCCTTCCCGACGAGTCGGACGCGGCACCGGGGCCGGCAGGTGCCTCTGTCCCTGACCCGACCCCTGTCCTGAAGGGGGAAGCCTCCACTCATCCTGCCGCTGTCACCCTCCCGGTGCTGCACCAGGTCCTGGAGACCGTCGGGCGATCCGTTGCGACGGCCCAGATGACTTTGACGGGCCACACGGTGGAGGCCTTCGACAATCCACCAGAACGCCGTCGCCTTCTCGGACTCCCTCAGGGGAAGACCGCCTTCCGAGATGCAACCGATTACCTCAAGATCGCCCTGCGGATCGACGGTACCGAAGCCCGGCGCCGGACGCGTTGGGCGGCCACCCTGCGGCCGACCCGCACGCTGACCGGTGAGTCCCTGCCTCCTGCCCTCCCCCGGCTGTCCGCCGTCGTCCACGAAGGGAAATTGGACCGTGCCGCCGTGGACATCATCACCACGGCCTTAGACAACGTCCGGCAGATGGCCCGACGCGTGGAGGCCGATCCACAGGGCGTCTCCGACCTCCTGGATGACGGCGAGGAACGCCTGGTGGCGCAGGCCGAGGCCGTGGATCCGGGCACGCTTCGCAAAGTCGCGGCCCATTGGCTGAAGTGGGCCGAAGCGGCCCTGGATCCCGACGGCGCCGAGCCGAACGACGCCACACTGCCCCAGTTGCAGGGCCTGATCCGCAAGGGGGTACGCAATGGACTGCACCAGTGGCTGCTCGCGGTCAACGATGAGCAGAACGAGTACCTGCTGACGGTGGCGAACGCCGCCACCAATCCCCGTGCGTCCTACCGCGGCCAGTCGATGGAGGGTGCGGAAGGTGGCGTCCCTGGGGGTGAGGGCATGGATCAGCTGTTGACGGCGGAGGTCCAGTCCGAGGAGGACGGCTCCTTGACGGCGGTCGCTGCCGTCGATCCGCGATCAACCCAGCAGAAACAACTCGACGGGCTGATGGCGTGCATCGCCGGCGGCCTGGCCATGGTCGAGTCGGATCAGCTCCCCTCGACGGGTGGCACCCGCCCCCAGGTCTCGGTCCTGATCGACTTCCACACATTGCTGGGCGATCTGCAGAAGGCCGGCACGGTCACCGCTGAAGACCTCCTTCAGTTCGAGTCCTCAGCAACCTTCACCGGTCCGATGCATCCCACCAGGATCCGGGCCATGGCCTGTGATGCGGACATCCTCCCGGTGGTGCTCGGATCGAGCGGCGAGGTCCTCGACGTCGGCCGAGCGCAGCGCCTCTTCCCCGCCCGGCTCCGGCAGGCGGTCGCTGCCCGCGATGGAGGGTGCGCCGCACCCGGTTGCTGGATCCCGGCGCCATGGTGCGACGTGCACCATGTCGAACACTGGGAACACGGCGGACCCACCTCCGTCGACAACGGGGTCCTACTCTGCAACCACCATCATCACGCCGTCCACGCCGGCGCGTGGGACATCGACATGGACTCCGGCCGGCCCTGGTTCATACCGGCCCCTTATCTGGATCCACGTCGACAACCACAGCGCAATCGATTCTGGCGGAGATAGACCCATGGATCTCGGCCAGCAGTTACACAACGGTCCGACGCGCCCGTGTCCCAGCGGCGCGGGAGGCCAAAGCACGGGGATCGGAGCCGACGTCTGGGTATTCGACGTGCTCCAGTACCAGGGCGTGCGGCGGTGCGAGCCGCGTCTGCGAGTCACGGACCATGGCCTCCAGCCGTTCGCTGACCCAGCCGGCAGGATGGCGCCCCTCCCCCACCTGAACGACGGCCGCCACGAGGGCACGGACCATGTTGTGACAGAACGCGTCGGCCTGCAGTTGCGCGGTGATCAGTCCGGTTTTCCCGTCGCGGGTGAAACCGAAGTCCTGCAGTTCACGGATGGTCGTGGCGCCCTCCCGTGGCTTGCAGAAGGTCAAGAAGTCGTGGAGACCGAGCACGGCCTTCGCTTCGGCGTCCATCAGTTCGGCGTCCAACGATTCCCGGTGCCAGTACGTGGATCGACGGTTCAGCGGGTCTCGCGTCTCAGCGGAGTCGCTGATGGCGTACCGGTACGAGCGCCACAACGCCGAGAACCGCGCATCAAACCCCTCGGGTGCCAAGGAAGCTCCAGTCACCACCAGTGCACCCCGTTCGCGGCTCAGAGCGCCGCTGAGACGCCGCACCAGGGTCGACGCCGGCCCGGCCTCGTCCGGATCCCGCGTCACCGCATTCCATTCGGCCTCGGTCAGGTCAAAGTGCACCACCTGACCACGGGCGTGCACCCCGGCATCGGTGCGACCGGCGACCACGGTGCGAACGGGGCGGCGGATGATCGTGGCCAGCCCGTCCTCGAGGGCACCCTGGACGGTCGGCAGCCCCGGTTGGGTGGCCCACCCCTTGTAGTCGGTGCCGTCATAGGCCAGGTCCATCCGGACACGGACAAGGGCGGGATCAGACGGCGTGGGCATGGGGACCATTCTAAATCCCGGGCCAGAATGGACAGAATGGAGAACCTTGCGCCGTGGGTGGCCTATCTGTTGACCGTGCTGCCCGGAGTGGTGCTGGTCGGCATCATCGTGGCCCTGTTGCCGCGGCAGGCGCACGGGGCGCGAATCCTCATGCTGGTCCTCGGGTTCATCTTCGTCCGCGATGCTATGAGTCCCCACGGACTGTGGACGTTCGGCACGGCAGGTCCGTCCGGCACCTCGACGTCAGCCGACTCGTTCGAGCTGCCCGTCCTGTGGTTGCGCTTCACTGACGATCCCGTCGCCCTCCTGGTGATGACCGTGGCCTCGCTGGCACTCGCAGCAGCGATCGTCTTCGCGTGCCGGGACCTGCGGTGGATCGTGCTGTGGACGGGGCCACGATGGTGGACCTCAGCACTCGTGGGCCTGGCGGGCGTCGTGGTGATCGCGCTGCCCTTCCTGTACCTTCACGGCACCTTGGTCGAGTGGTTCCCCATCCTGGACGGCACCCCCTTGGCCCGTCCCTTGATTCCGGTTGAGGAGCGCGGCGGGACGGTGGCCGCCGGCGTGGTGGTCCTGCTGGCTGCCTTCGCCCTGTGCGGGAACCTGGTGGAGGAGGTCCTGTTCCGCGGCTTCCTCCAAGCCCACCTGGAGGACAATCTGCCAGGACGGTCGGGACGCTGGCGCGCAGCACTGCTCTCAGCCCTGATCTTTGCCGCCGGGCACCTGTTCCTCGCCTACAACCTCACCGGCGTGGGTTGGCCGCTGATCGCCTTCACCCTGTTCGAGGGACTCGTCTGTGCCGTCATCGCGATGCGCCACGGAGTCCTCGGGGCGACCGTGGCGCACGGGGGCGCCATCTTCCTGCTGACGTCCGGGCTCCTCTGACTTCTTCTGACCCGCCATAACCAGTCATGCCTGCCTAGAGCGGGCCGTGCCCCCACCGCAGAGCCCGATGGGCAGCCCACGCTCCAACGACGCGACCGTTAAACCCAACGACCCGCCCCCTCCGCACGTGATGTGCGTCGGAACGGGTCGTCCAGATGGTGTCTGGAGAAGACTCTGCAGACAGCCGGTTCAGACCGAGAAGATCACTTCTCTTCGGTCTTCTCCTCTGCGGCAGGAGCCTCAGCGGCTTCGGCTTCAGCAGCCGGAGCCTCAGCAGCCGGAGCTTCAGTAGCCTCGGCGGCCGGAGCGTCGGCAGCCTCGGCCACGGGGGCCTCAACCGGAGCGGCGGTCTCAGCAGCCTTCTCGGCCTCCTTGACCACGGCCTGCTTCGGGGACACCGGCTCCATGACGAGCTCGATGACTGCCATCGGGGCGTTGTCGCCATGACGGTTGCCGATCTTGGTGATCCGGGTGTAGCCACCCTCGCGCTCGGCCATGGCCGGGCCGATCACCGTGAACAGCTCGTGCACGATGGTCTTGTTGGTACGGTTCTTGGCCGAGATGATGCCCTGGACCTTGCGACGCGAAGCCAGATCACCCTTCTTGGCGAAGGTGATCAGACGCTCGGCGAAGGGACGCAGGCGCTTGGCCTTGGTCACCGTCGTGGTGATCTTCTTGTGCTCGAACAGGTTGGCCGACAGGTTGGCCAGCATGAGCCGCTCGTGGGCAGGGCCGCCGCCCAGGCGCGGTCCCTTAGTGGGGGTAGGCATTGGTGTTTCTCCTCAGATGGACCCTGACGGCTGCCGGCCATCAGGACACTATTGGTGGTGGTACAGCGAGTGAAGAGAGTGACTCAAGACCCGGCCGAAGCCCGATCCCGGTTCACGGCTCAGTACTCGCCGTAGGACTCCTCGGACTCCTGGGAGTGCAGCGAGGGGTCATAGCCAGCCGGGGAGTCCTTCAGGGACAGACCCAGTTCGGTCAGCTTTTCCTTGACCTCGTCGATGGACTTGGCACCGAAGTTCCGGATGTCCATGAGATCGGCCTCGGAGCGAGCAACGAGCTCGCCAACGGTGTGGATGCCCTCGCGCTTCAGGCAGTTGTAGGAGCGCACGGTCATTTCCAGGTCCTCGATCGGCAGGGCCATATCGGCGGCCACCGTGGTGTCCGTCGGACTCGGGCCGATCTCGATGCCTTCGGCTTCCAGGTTCAGCTCACGGGCCAGGCCGAAGAGCTCCACCAAGGTAGTGCCGGAAGAGGCCACGGCGTCACGCGGAAGCATGGACTCCTTGGTCTCGACGTCGAGGATGAGGCGATCGAAGTCGGTGCGCTGCTCCACGCGGGTGGCCTCGACCTTGAAGGTGACCTTCAGGACCGGCGAGTAGATGGAGTCGACCGGGATCCGGCCGATCTCCGCGTCACCGGTCTTGTTCTGGGCCGCCGTGACGTAGCCGCGGCCACGCTCGACGATGAGCTCCATGTCGAACTTGCCCTTGCCGTTCAGGGTGGCAATGTGCAGGTCCGGGTTGTGGACCTCGACACCGGCCGGGGACGTGATGTCCGCAGCGGTGACGACGCCGGGACCCTGCTTGCGCAGGTAGGCGACCACGGGCTCATCGTGCTCGGAGGAGACCGAGAGCTTCTTGATGTTCAGGATGACCTCGGTGACGTCTTCCTTCACTCCGGCGACGGTGCTGAACTCGTGCAGCACCCCATCCACGCGGATGCTGGTAACAGCAGCGCCCGGGATGGAGGACAACAGGGTCCGGCGAAGGGAGTTTCCGAGGGTGTAGCCGAAACCCGGTTCCAGCGGTTCGATGATGAATCGGGAACGGTTGTCGGCAACGACTTCTTCAGTCAGCGTGGGGCGCTGTGCAATGAGCACTGACATTTCCTTTCGGCGAGCGTCCGCCATATGACGCACACGATGGGTGGAAACGAATGGGGTGGGCGGGAGTGCACCGATACGCACGCCCCGGCTGGCCGGAAAGGACCGGAACCAGCCGAGGGGCGTGCGCTCGGTACGAGGTCAGACGCGGCGGCGCTTGGCCGGGCGGCAACCGTTGTGGGCAGAGGGGGTGACGTCCGAGATGGAGCCGACCTCGAGGCCTGCGGCCTGGAGCGAGCGGATCGCGGTCTCGCGGCCGGAGCCGGGACCCTTCACGAAGACGTCAACCTTGCGCAGTCCGTGCTCCTGAGCAGCCTTGGCCGCCTTCTCGGCAGCCATCTGTGCGGCATAGGGGGTGGACTTGCGGGAGCCCTTGAATCCCACATCGCCGGCCGAGGCCCACGAGATGACAGCACCGGTGGTGTCCGTGATGGACACAATGGTGTTGTTGAAGGTGCTCTTGATGTGGGCCTGGCCCACGGTGATGTTCTTCTTGTCCTTGCGACGAGGCTTGCGGGTGACCGCAGCACGTGTCTTGGGGGGCATATGTCTCTCCTACGAAAGCTGGTGTTGTGCGGAAGTGACTGTCTTGCTGGGGAGAAGCCGGAGGCAACCGTGAATCGGGAATGCGGCGCGGAGGCCGCCCCGTTCCGGGTGACTACTTCTTCTTGCCGGCGACAGTCTTCTTCGGGCCCTTGCGGGTACGGGCGTTGGTCTTCGTGCGCTGGCCGTGGACGGGCATGCCGCGGCGGTGGCGGATGCCCTGGTAGGAGCCGATCTCGACCTTGCGTCGGATGTCGGCTGCTACCTCGCGGCGCAGGTCACCCTCCACCTTGAAGTTGGCCTCGATGTAGTCGCGCAGTGCAACCAGCTGTTCGTCTGCCAGGTCCTTGACGCGAGTGTTCGGGTCGATGCCCGTCGCCTCGATGGCCTGCTCGGAGCGGGTCTGGCCCACACCGAAGATGTACGTGAGAGCGATGACGACGCGCTTTTCGCGCGGGATGTCGACGCCTGCTAGACGTGCCATATGGCCGTCCTCCTTGTTCTTCTGAAGCAAAGGTCTGCACCAGCACGTCCCCTCGCCTGGGAATCTCTTCCCTGCGGTACCTTGGTGACGGTTCCGGCGAAGTTCCGGAGTTTCATTCCGCCGACCGGCGTTGCCGCGGTTCGGGTCCCCGGCCCTTGCGTCCAGGGGTTGCCGTCTGCCTCGGTCCCCTGCTGGACCCCGGAGGGACTCAGGCAGGAATCCGTGGATTCCGGCTGTGCTGCTGTTTGGTCCGGATGGACCTGGTCATCCGGTTGTGCTCCGGCCGACCTGATGGGTGCTGCGCGTGGACAACCCCGTCGAAAGACGAGGTCAGCCCTGGCGCTGCTTGTGGCGTGGGTTCTCGCAGATCACCAGGACGCGGCCCTTACGGCGCACCACCTGGCACTTGTCACAGATCCGCTTCACGCTCGGCTGAACCTTCATGGTTCCTCCTCCAGCGCTTGCTGTTTAGTGGTGGATGGGTTTACTTGTAGCGGTACACGATACGGCCCCGGTTGAGGTCGTACGGGCTAAGTTCCACGACGACCCGGTCCTCGGGGAGGATTCGGATGTAGTGCTGACGCATCTTTCCCGAGATCGTGGCCAGAACAACATGCTCGTTCTGCAGACGGACGCGGAACATTGCGTTCGGCAATGCTTCACTGACCGTGCCCTCGACCTCGATGACACCTTCCTTCTTAGCCATGTCCTCCACTTACGTTGTGCCAGACTCCAGGCGTCGGCGCGGGCGGTGCATCCGCGTCGCAGGCGACTCGAATACCCCACGTCCGTTGGACGGATGAAACCAGGCGGGGATGTTTCCGGCTGTCCACCAGGGCGCAATCCGGGGGTACCTCGGGAATTCCGACGGAACTCCCCAGGACACGGCGCACCGCAGAGACAACCAGCAATCAATACTACTGGTTTCGAGCACAGAAGTGAAATTCACCCGCGTCAGAGTTGACCCATCTTGGGTGAAGAGGTAGCGCCTCGGGGAAAGAGGTAGCGCCTCGGAGAGGGGTATCGCCTCATCGTCGGACCGAAGCGTGACGAGCGCGGTTCAGATGAGCCCTACGGCTGCGTTCTACGCTTGCGCCCTACTCGCCGATGGGAACGGGCACCACGCCGAGCGGTGCGAGGTCGGCCGCGCCGCCGTCGGGCATGGAGAGCACCCAGATGCCGCCGCGATGCCGCGCGACCGAGTGCTCCCACTGGCTGGCGCGGGCCCCGTCACGGGTGACCACGGTCCAGTCGTCGGCGAGGACGTCCGTGGCCAGGCCGCCGCGCACGAGCATGGGCTCGATCGCCAGGCACAGCCCCGGCTTGACCTTGGGGCCACGGTGTCGGGACCGGTAGTTCAGCACGTCCGGCGCCTGATGCATGGCCGTGCCGATGCCGTGACCCACATAGTCCTGCAGGATGCCCAGCGGGGCGCCTGGCTGTGAGGAGACGAAATCATCGATGGCGTCGCCGATGTCGCCGATGTACTTGGCCGTGGCGAACGCAGCGATGCCGTGCCACAGGGCCTGGCGAGTGATCTCGGACAACCGCTCGTCCTCGGGATCGGCCGTGCCGGCTGCCGAAGACCCGAGAACCACGGTGCGGGCCGAGTCGGAGTGCCAGCCGTCGATGATGCACCCACCGTCGATCTTCAGCACGTCCCCGGCCTGGAGGACCCGCTCCCCCGGGATCCCGTGCACCACTTCCTCGTTCACCGAGGCGCAGATGGTGGCCGGGTAGCCGTAGTACCCCAGGAAGTTCGGCGTGGCGCCGGCCTCCTCGAGAACCGCAGCGAACACGGCGTCGACGGCGGCCGTCGTCGTTCCCGGGACAGCCGCCGCGACGGCTGCATCCAGGGCGCGGTGAAGGACCAGTCCGGCACGATGCATGGTCTGCATCTGCGGGACGGACTTCAGTTCGACCTGACGGCGGTTCATCACAGCGGCTTCTCGGATCCTTCGTTACGCGGGTACTGAATTACTCGGGGTTCTCGGCGTCGCCCTGGCCGATCGGCTGGACCACGGGGAGGTTACCGGTGCGCTCACGGACGGAGTACACGGCCTGGAGCAGGCGCTCGGTGATGTCGTCGATCTGGCCGGTGCCGTCCACGCGGGCCACGATGCCGCGGGACACATAGGACTCGATCACGGCCTGTGTCTGCTCGTGGTAGAGGTCCAGGCGGTGCTGGATGACCTCGGCGGTGTCGTCAGCACGCCCGTCGGTCTCCGCACGGTTCAGCAGTCGTGCGACGAGTTCCTCGTCCGGAACCGTCAGCTCGATGACGACGGTCAGGGCCTGCCCATCCTCCGTCAGGAAGCCGTCAAGGGCCTCCACCTGACCGGCAGTACGCGGGTAACCGTCCAGCAGGAAGCCGTGTTCGGCGTCGGACTGGCGGATGCGGTCGGCGACCATGCGGTTGGTGACCTCGTCCGGGACGAAGTCGCCATTGTCCATGTACTTCTTGGCTTCCTTGCCGAGCTCCGTCATTTCCTTGACGTTGTACCGGAAGATGTCGCCCGTGGAAATGGCCACGATGCCGAGCTTGTCCGCAATACGGGAAGCCTGGGTGCCCTTGCCGGACCCGGGAGGGCCCATCATCAGCATGCGGGTCATAGGTATTCCTTACTGTCGATCAGCGTGAATATTTGGTTTTCAGGAGTACGACTGGGGTTTACCGCTACCGCAGCAGGCCCTCGTAGTTGTGCTGTTCCATCTGCGCATTGATCTGCTTGATGGTCTGGAGCGCAACGCCAACCATGATGAGGATCGAGATACCGCCGAACGGGAAGTTCTGGTCGGCGTTGATCAGCACGAAGGCGATCATCGGGATCATCGCCAGGACACCAAGGTACATCGCGCCCGGGAAGGTGATCCTGCTGATGACGTACTCGAGGTACTTCTCGGTCGGGCGGCCAGCACGGACACCGGGGATGAAGCCGCCGTATTTCTTCATGTTGTCGCTGATCTCGACCGGGTTGAACGTGATCGTCACGTAGAAGTATGTGAAGCCGATCGTCAACAGGAAGAACAGGATCATGTAGACCGGATGCGAGCCGGTGCCGAAGTACTCGGAGAGGAAGATGACCCACTGCGGCGGGGTGGTGCCGTCCTGCGGGGTGTTGAACTGGATGAGGATGCCCGGGAGCATCATGATCGAGGACGCGAAGATCACGGGGATCACGCCGGCCATATTCACCTTGATCGGGATGTACGTGGACGTCCCACCCACGGTGCGGCGGCCGATCTGGCGCTTGGCGTACTGCACGGGGATGCGGCGCTGGGACTCCTCCACGAACACCACGGCCATGATGGTCAGCAGGCCCACGATCAGCACGATGCCGAACACCCGCCAGCCCTGCGTGGACCAGATCTGCCCCAGGCCGGCCGGGAAGCCGGCGGCGATGGACAGGAAGATCAGCAGGGACATGCCGTTGCCGACGCCCCGCTCGGTGATGAGCTCGCCGAGCCACATGATCAGGATGGTGCCGGAGGTCAGCGTGAGGATCATCAGCAGGATCACCGGGAGGCTGTCATCCGGAACGATCGGCAGGTTGCAGCCGAGCAACGCCCCGGTGCGTGCCAGCGAGACGATCGTGGTGGCGTTCAGCAGTGCCAGGGCCACGGTGAGGTAGCGCGTGTACTGGGTCAGCTTGGACTGGCCCTGGGCGCCTTCCTTCTGCAGTTCCTCGAAGCGGGGAATGACCACCCGCAGCAGCTGCACGATGATGGCCGCCGTGATGTACGGCATGATGCCGAGGGCGAAGACGGAGACCTGCAGCATCGCGCCGCCGGAGAACATGTTCACGAACGAATACAGGCCGCCCGTGGTGTTGCCCTGGTCCAGGCAGACCTGCACGGTCCCGTAGTCGACACCGGGGGCAGGAACGAACGCCCCGAGCCGGTAGATGACGACGATCCCTAGGGTGAACCAGATCTTTCGCCTCAGGTCGGGCGTCCGGAAAACCCGGGCAATCGCGCTGAACAAGCGTCCTCCTGGAGGTGGATGGTGCTGTGGTTGGACGCGGAAAGAAGAACTGGCGAAGGGTTGCCTTCGGCAGAACCGTTGCCGGAACCACTGACCGAGTCTAACGGAAAGAAGAAGGCCCCCGTGCCGCCATCCACGCAAAACGCACATGGACGGCGGCCCGGGGGCCAACTTTCGATTAACGCGAGGCTACGCTGAGCTCGCGCCGAACCGGGTCAGAACCGGACTCATCCAGTTCAGAGAGTTCCAGTTCAGAGGGTCTCGGTGGACCCACCGGCTGCGGAGATCTTCTCCGCTGCGGAGGACGAGAAGGCGTTCGCCTTCACGTTCACCGCCACGGTGATCTCGCCGGTCCCGAGGACCTTCACCGGCTGGTTCTTGCGGACCAGGCCCTTGGCGATCAGATCGTCCACGGTCACGTCGCCGCCGGCCGGGAAGTGCTCCGACAGCTTGTCCAGGTTCACGACCTGGAACTCGACCTTGAACGGGTTCTTGAAGCCACGCAGCTTCGGCAGACGCATCTGCAGCGGCACCTGGCCGCCTTCGAAGCCGGCCTTCACCTGGTAGCGCGCCTTGGTGCCCTTGGTACCGCGACCAGCGGTCTTGCCCTTGGACGCCTCGCCACGACCCACGCGGGTCTTGGCCTTCTTGGAGCCGGGGGCCGGACGCAGGTCGTGGACCTTGATCGCGTTCGAGCCTTCGACAGTGCTGTCAACTGAGCGTTCATCAGCCATTGTTGACCTCCTCAACCTTCACCAGGTGCGGCACGGTGTTGACCATGCCCACGGTGACCTCATCGGCCTTGCGGTTGACCGTGTGGCCGATCCGCTTGAGCCCGAGGGACCGCAGGGTGTCGCGCTGGTTCTGCTTACCGCCGATGGCGGACTTGATCTGGGTGATTTCCAGCGTGGCATCGCTCACGGCGACGTTCTTACGCGTGCTGAAATTAGCCATTGGCGGCACCTGCCTTCTCGCTCTTCTTCGCGCGATCCTGCTCCATGGTGCGGAGCATCGCGTGAGGAGCGACCTCGTCCAGGGTCTTGCCACGACGGGCAGCCACGGACTGGGGCTCCTCCAGCTGCTTGAGAGCATCCACGGTGCCACGCACGATGTTGATCACGTTGGCGGACCCCATCGACTTCGACAGCACGTCGTGAATACCTGCGCACTCCAGCACGGCGCGGACCGGACCACCGGCGATCACGCCGGTACCCGGGGAAGCCGGACGCAGGAGAACCACACCGGCGGCGTCCTCACCCTGCACGAGGTGCGGGATGGTGGAGCCGACGCGCGGAACGCGGAAGAAGGACTTCTTGGCCTCTTCCACGCCCTTCTGGATGGCGGCCGGAACTTCCTTGGCCTTGCCGTAGCCGACGCCCACCAGGCCGTCGCCGTCGCCCACGATCACCAGGGCGGTGAAGGAGAACCGACGACCACCCTTGACGACCTTGGACACACGGTTGATGGCCACGACGCGCTCCAGGAACTTGTCCTTGTCGTCGTCGCGACCGCCACGGCCACCACGGTCATCGCGGCGACCGCCACGGCCACCGCGATCGTTGCCGCCGGCGTTGCCGCGGCCGCGGTCGTTGCCGCCACGGCCGCCACGGTTGCCCTGGCCTTCAGTGGACTGGCTGGCCGAACCGGCAGCGGTCTCAGACGCGCCGCCAGCGGCAGTGTTCTCGGTGTTTTCGGTCACCTGAGTGTCCTTCTTGTTGCTCTCGGTGTTCGACTCGCTCACAGCTGCAGCCCACCTTCCCGGGCACCGTCAGCGACGGCGGCCACACGACCGTGGTACTTGTTGCCGCCGCGGTCGAAGACCACGGCCTCAATGCCGGCGGCCTTGGAACGCTCGGCCACCAACTCGCCGACCTTCTTCGCCTTGGCGGACTTGTCGCCCTCGAGGGCGCGCAGGTCGGCTTCCATGGTGGAGGCCGAGGCCAGGGTGACACCGCGGGTGTCGTCCACGACCTGCACGAAGATGTGACGTGCAGAGCGGTTGACCACCAGACGGGGACGGACGGCAGTGCCGGAGATCCGCTTGCGGACGCGCAAGTGGCGGCGGGTGCGGGAAACGATCTTCCCCTTGCCCTTCACTTTCAGCGTGGACATTACTTACCTGCCTTTCCGGCCTTGCGGCGAATAACCTCGCCTGCGTAACGCACACCCTTACCCTTGTACGGGTCAGGACGGCGCAGCTTGCGGATGTTCGCAGCGGTCTCGCCGACGCGCTGCTTGTCGATGCCGACCACGGTCACCTTGTTGCCCTCGACCTTGAAGGAGATTCCCTCCGGGGCCTTGACGGGAACGGGGTGCGAGTAGCCGAGTGCGAACTCGAGGTCCGAGCCCTTGGCCAGCACGCGGTAACCGGTGCCGATGACCTCGAGCTGCTTCTCGTAACCGTCGGTGACACCGACGATCATGTTCGAGATGAGGGTACGGGTCAGGCCGTGCAGCGAACGCGATTCGCGCTCGTCGTTCGGGCGGGTCACCGTGACGGTGCCCTCCTCGATCGAGACCTCGATCGGGCTGGCCACTGCGTGGCTCAGCTCGCCCTTGGGGCCCTTGACGGCGACGTTCGGTCCGTCGATCTTGATCTCGACGCCGGACGGCACGGTAATCGGAAGACGTCCAATACGTGACATGTCTGTTCTACCTTTCTTCCGTCTTAGCCGTTACCAGACGTAAGCGAGGATTTCCCCACCTACGCCCTTCTTGGCTGCCTGGCGGTCGGTGAGCAGACCGGAGGAGGTGGACAGGATGGCGATACCCAGGCCGCCCAGCACGTGCGGCAGGTTGGTGGACTTGGCGTACACGCGCAGACCGGGCTTGGAGATGCGGCGCAGGCCGGCGATGGCCCGCTCGCGCTGAGGACTGAACTTCAGCTCGATGACGAGCTTCTTGCCCACCCGGGCGTCCTCTTCCTTGTAGTCAGCGATGTAGCCCTCGGACTTGAGGATGTCGGCCACGCGAATCTTCAGCTTGGACGACGGCATTTCCACGGAATCGTGGAAGGCCGAGTTGGCGTTGCGCAGACGCGTCAGCATGTCTGCGACAGGATCTGTCATGGTCATGTGGGCTTCGTGCCCTTCCTCGTTGCGGTTTCCCTTCCCGGTACACCGGTGGGGACCTGCAACGTAGATAATTACTTCTGAGTGGACTTCGTGGGCTTGTCGAACGGCTGGAACGGGAAGCCGAGCGCCTTGAGCAGCGCGCGTCCCTCATCGTCCGTCTTGGCGGTGGTCACCACAGTGATGTCCATGCCGCGCACGCGGTCGATCTTGTCCTGGTCGATCTCGTGGAAGACCGACTGCTCGGCCAGACCGAAGGTGTAGTTGCCGTTGCCGTCGAACTGCTTCGGCGACAGGCCGCGGAAGTCACGGATGCGCGGCAGCGCAAAGGTGACCAGGCGGTCCAGGAACTCCCACATGCGGTCGCCACGCAGGGTCGCGTGGGTGCCGATCGGCATGCCCTCACGCAGCTTGAACTGCGCGATGGACTTGCGGGCCTTGGTCACCTGCGGCTTCTGGCCCGTGATCTGGGTCAGGTCGCGGATGGCGCCGTCGATGATCTTCGAGTCCTTGGCGGCCTCGCCGACACCCATGTTCACGACGACCTTCACGAGGCCGGGGATCTGCATGAGGTTGGCGTAGGCGAACTCCTCCTGAAGGGTCCCGCGGATCTCTTCGCGGTACTTGGTCTTCAGGCGCGGGGCCACCTTCGGGGCGGTGGTGTCTGCAGTCTGCACCTCAGTCATCACAGCTCCTTTCCGGAGGCCTTGGCGAAGCGGACCTTGACGGTCTTGGACTCGCCGTTCTTCTCCACGGTCTCGAAGCGGTAACCCACGCGGGTCGGCTTCTGGGTCTCGGGATCCACGACGGCCACGTTCGAGACGTGAACGGGGGCCTCGACGACCTGCAGGCCGCCTTCGGTGGAACCGTTGTTGTTCTGGCCGGCACGCAGGTGCTTGGTGACGCGGTTGACGCCTTCCACCAGCACCCGGTCACGGGACGGGAAGACGCGCAGGACCTTGCCCTGCTTGCCCTTGTCCTTGCCGGCGATGATCTGGACGAGGTCGTCCTTCTTGATCTTCGACATGTGTCAGATCACCTCCGGTGCCAGCGACACGATCTTCATGAACTTCTTGTCACGCAGCTCGCGGCCCACGGGGCCGAAGATGCGCGTGCCTCGGGGCTCGCCATCGGTCTTGAGGATGACGGCGGCGTTCTCGTCGAACTTGATGTAGGAGCCATCGGGACGACGGCGTTCCTTCTTGGTCCGAACGATGACTGCCTTGACGACGTCGCCCTTCTTGACGTTGCCGCCCGGGATGGCGTCCTTCACGGTGGCGACGATGGTGTCGCCGATACCTGCATAGCGGCGTCCGGATCCACCGAGAACACGGATGGTCAAGATTTCCTTGGCACCAGTGTTGTCGGCGATCTTAAGCCGCGATTCCTGCTGAATCACTCATTACTCCTGTCGTCGCGCTGGTTCTCCCCCGAAGCCGGGCGAGCCTTGCGGAACGGATATTTTGATGTTCTCGGGCCACTTACCCTTGCCCCAGTGGCGTATGGGCCGGTTGCAGAGCCTTCCGGTCCCCCTGTCAGACGGGCACCAGCGCTGCAACAACCGTCCATCCGCAGGGCAAGGCCGAGGCGGCTGATCGAGAAGTTTTGCGAAACCCTTGGCGCGCGGGGTGGATAGTCCCGCCAACAAGGGCGCACAGATGGTCCATCTTAGCCCACCGGGGGCCCGGCGGGCTAATTGCCCTCTGTGGTAGCGGACCATCACCACCACCCCAACGCACGACGCCGGCCGTCACCGCACGTATGCGGTGCCGGCCGGCGTCGGGCTGGGCTTGTCCTGAGGTTGTGGTGACCTCGCGCTTACTTGGCGCGCTCGGTGACCTCGACCAGGCGCCACCGCTTGGTGGCGGAGTACGGACGGGTCTCGGTGAGGATGACACGGTCGCCGACGCCGGCGGTGTTCTCCTCGTCGTGGACCTTCAGCTTCTTGGAGGTGCGCAGCACCTTGCCGTACAGGGCGTGCTTCTTCAGGTCCTGGACCTGCACGACGATCGTCTTGTCCATCTTGTCGGACACGACGATGCCGCGGAGCGACCTGCGGCGGCCACGCTCCGAGGCCTCGTTGGCTGCAGATGCGTTCGCGTTCTCGGTCACTTGGCCTCCTCCTCGGTCTTCTCGGTCTCCTCGGCCGGAGTGGCCTTGGTTGCCTGGGTGCTCTTCTTGGCGGCCTTCTTGGAAGCCTTGTCAGCCTTCGCCTCCGCGACGTCCTCGGCCGGAGCCTCGACGTCCTCACGGATGCCCAGCTCGCGCTCACGCAGGATCGTGTAGATCCGGGCGATGTCGCGCTTGACGGTCTTCAGACGGCCGTGGTTGTCCAGCTGGCCGGTGGCCGACTGGAAACGCAGGTTGAACAGTTCCTCCTTGGAGCGCTTGAGCTCCTCGGCCAAACGGGCGTTGTCCAGGCCGTCCATGGCCTCGACGTTCAGTTCCTTCGAACCGGTAGCCATGATCACTCACCACCCTCTCGGCGGACGATACGTGCCTTCAAAGGCAGCTTGTGCATAGCCAGTCGCAGCGCCTCGCGGGCCACGTCCTCGCTGACGCCGGAGAGCTCGAAGAGCACGCGACCCGGCTTGATGTTGGCGACCCACCACTCGGGCGAACCCTTACCGGAACCCATGCGGGTTTCGGCCGGCTTCTTGGTGAGCGGACGGTCCGGGTAGATGTTGATCCACACGGTGCCGCCGCGCTTGATGTAGCGCGTCATGGCGATACGAGCGGACTCGATCTGACGGTTGGTCACGTAGGCCGGGGTCAGGGCCTGGATGCCCCACTCGCCGAACGTGACGGCGGTGCCGCCCTTGGCCATGCCCGAGCGCTTCGGGTGGTGCTGCTTGCGGTGCTTGACTCGACGCGGAATCAACATCAGGCATTTCCTCCTTCAGCGGGCGCAGGGGAGCCTGCAGCAGCCGAGTCCTGACGCGGGGCGCGGTCGTTGCGACGGCGGCGATCGCCACCACCGGGACCACCGGGTCCGCGACGGTCGCCGCCGCGGGCCCCACGGCCGGACGGTGCAGCAGCTTCCTTGGCGGCCAATTCCTTGGCCGTCAGGTCGCCCTTGTAGATCCAGACCTTCACGCCGATGCGGCCGAAGGTGGTCTTGGCTTCGAACTTGCCGAAATCGATGTTCGCGCGCAGGGTGTGCAGCGGCACACGGCCTTCGCGGTAGAACTCTGAGCGCGACATCTCGGCGCCACCCAGGCGACCGGCGCACTGGATGCGGATGCCCTTGGCACCTGCACGAGTGGCGGACTGGATGGCCTTCTTCATCGCACGGCGGAACGCCACGCGCGAAGCGAGCTGCTCGGCCACACCCTGGGCGACCAGCTGGGCATCGATCTCGGGGTTCTTGACCTCGAGGATGTTCAGCTGGATCTGCTTGCCGGTGAGCTTCTCGAGCTCGGTGCGGATGCGATCGGCCTCGGCGCCGCGGCGGCCGATGACGATGCCGGGACGAGCGGTGTGGATGTCCACACGCACACGGTCACGGGTCCGCTCGATCTCCACCTTCGAGATGCCGGCGCGCTCCATGCCGATGGTCATCAGCTCGCGGATCTTGATGTCTTCCTTCAGGAAGTCCTTGTACCGCTGGCCTTCCTTGCTGGAGTCAGCGAACCAGTGCGAGACGTGGTCGGTGGTGATGCCGAGGCGGAAACCGTTCGGGTTGATCTTCTGACCCATGGGTTACTTCCCCTCCTCTTCCTCGGTCGCAACGACCACGGTGACGTGGCTGGTGCGCTTGTTGATGCGTCCGGCGCGGCCCTGGGCACGCGGCTGGAAACGCTTCATGGTCGGTCCTTCGTCGACGAAGGCCTCGGTGATGAACAGGGCGTCCTCGTTGAACGCCGTGCCCTCGCGGTCGGCCTTGACCCGGGCGTTGGCCACCGCGGAGGCGACCAGCTTGTACACCGGCTCCGAAGCGCCCTGCTGGGCAAACTTCAGAATGGCCAATGCTTCGTTCGCCTGCTTGCCACGGACAAGGTTGACGACGCGCCGGGCCTTCATCGGCGTTACACGCAGGTGGCGCGCAATTGCCTTGGCTTCCATTGCTTTCCTTCTTTCGAGTGTCTCGGACGGTCAAGCCCCGCGTCAGCGGCGCTTGCCCTTCCGGTCGTCTTTCACGTGACCGCGGAAAGTCCGCGTGAGTGCAAACTCGCCGAGCTTGTGCCCGACCATCGACTCGGTGATGAACACCGGGATGTGCTTGCGTCCGTCGTGCACCGCGATCGTGTGCCCGAGCATGTCGGGGATGATCATGGACCGGCGGGACCAGGTCTTGATGACGTTCTTGGTGCCCTTTTCGTTCTCAGCGTCCACCTTGAGGTAGAGGTGCTGATCAACGAAGGGGCCCTTCTTCAGGCTACGTGGCATGTCTCCAGGCTCCTATCGCTTGTTCTTGCCGGTACGGCGACGGCGCACGATGAGCTTGTCGCTTTCCTTGTTCGGGCGGCGGGTGCGGCCCTCTGGCTTGCCATTGGGGTTGACCGGGTGACGACCACCGGAGGTCTTGCCCTCGCCACCGCCGTGCGGGTGGTCGACGGGGTTCATGACCACACCGCGGACGGTCGGGCGAACACCCTTCCACCGCATGCGGCCGGCCTTGCCCCAGTTGATGTTCGACTGCTCGGCGTTGCCGACCTCGCCGATGCTGGCGCGGCAGCGCACGTCCACGTTGCGGATCTCGCCGGAGGGCAGACGCAACTGGGCGTACTTGCCTTCACGGGCGACCAGCTGGATGGACGAACCGGCCGAGCGGGCCAGCTTGGCGCCGCCGCCCGGACGCAGTTCCACCGCGTGGATGACGGTGCCGAGCGGGATGTTGCGCAGCGGCAGGTTGTTGCCGGGCTTGATATCCGCGGTGGCGCCAGCCTCGATGGTGTCACCCTGGTTCAGCTTGGCCGGGGCCAGGATGTAGCGCTTGGTGCCGTCCACGTAGTGGAGCAGGGCGATGCGGGCGGTGCGGTTCGGGTCGTACTCGATGTGAGCGACCTTCGCCGGCACGCCGTCCTTGTCATGACGACGGAAGTCGATGACGCGGTACTGGCGCTTGTGGCCGCCGCCCTTGTGGCGGGTGGTGATCTTGCCGGAGTTGTTGCGTCCGCCGCTCTTGGTGAGCGGGCGAAGCAGCGACTTCTCCGGGGTGGTCCGGGTGATTTCTGCGAAGTCGGCCACGGACGAGCCGCGAAGGCCCGGGGTGGTCGGCTTGTATTTACGGATAGCCATGTGTCAGTTCCTCGATTAAGTGGTCTCCGCTACGCCTCAGGCGAGCGGACCTCCGAAGATGTCAATCGTGCCCTCTTTGAGCGTCACGACCGCGCGCTTGGTGCTCTTGCGGGAGCCCCAACCGAACTTGGTGCGCTTACGCTTGCCGGCACGATTCAGGGTGTTGATCGAGTCAACCTTGACGGAGAAGATAGCCTCAACCGCCTGCTTGATCTCGGTCTTGTTGGAGCGCGGGTCGACCAGGAAGGTGTACTTACCCTCGTCGATCAGGCCGTAGCTCTTTTCCGACACGACCGGGGCAATGACCACGTCGCGGGGATTCTTGTTGATGGAGCCGCTCACTTGGCATCCTCCTTCTGTGCGCCGGCCTTGGCCACAAACGCCTCGTAGGCAGCCTGGGTGAAGACCACGTCATCGCTGACCAGCACGTCGTACGTGTTCAGCTGATCGAAGTACAGGGTGTGCACCGACTGCAGGTTGCGGGCACTCAGTGCCGCAGTGTCGTCAGCACGCTCGATGACCAGCAGGACGTTCTTGCGTCCCGTGGTCAGCGAGGACAGGGCAGCCTTGGCACCCTTGGTGGTCGGGGCACCGGTGGAGACCAGTTCCTCGATCACGTGGATGCGGCCGTTACGAGCGCGGTCAGAGAGGGCGCCACGCAGGGCGGCGGCCTTCATCTTCTTGGGGGTGCGCTGCGAGTAGTCACGCGGCTCGGGGCCGTGGACCACACCGCCACCCACCATCTGAGGGGCGCGGATCGAACCCTGACGGGCGCGGCCGGTGCCCTTCTGCTTGAACGGCTTGCGGCCGGCACCGGAGACCTCGCCCCGACGCTTGACCTTGTGTGTGCCCTGGCGAGCGGCGGCCAGCTGGGCCACCACGACCTGGTGCATCAGCGGCACGTTGGCCTGGACATCGAAGATCTCGGCGGGCAGGTCGACGTTGACGGTCTTGGCTTCTGCGTTAGTTGCATTGGTAGCCATCTGCTCATGCTCCCTTCACTGCAGTGCGAACCAGGACGACCCGGCCGCGGGGACCCGGGACGGCGCCCTTGATCAGCAGCAGGTTCTTCTCCACGTCGATGCCGTGGAGGGTGAGGTTCTGGGTGGTCTGGCGAACGGCGCCCATGCGGCCCGGAAGGCGCTGGCCCTTGAAGACGCGGCCCGGGGTGGACGCGCCACCGACGGAACCCGGCTTGCGGTGGTTCTTGTGGGCACCGTGGGAGGCACCGACGCCGGAGAAGCCGTGACGCTTCATGACACCGGCGAAGCCCTTGCCCTTGGTGGTTCCGACGACGTCGACCTTCTGGCCGGCCTCGAAGACCTCGACGGTGACGTCCTGGCCGAGGGTGTAGTCGGCGGTGTCGCCGGTGCGCAGCTCGACCACGTGACGGCGCGGGGTGACCCCGGCCTTCTCGAAGTGGCCGGCAAGCGGCTTGGTGACCTTGCGCGGGTCGATCTGCCCGTAGGCGATCTGGACGGCGGCGTAGCCGTCGGCCTCCGCATTGCGCAGCTGGGTCACAACGTTGGGTTCAGCTTGGACGACAGTGACGGGGATGAGCTTGTTGTCTGCATCCCAGACCTGGGTCATGCCGAGCTTCGTGCCCAGCAGGCCCTTAACGTTTCGCGTGATGGTCATAGTTTCTCAGCACCTCCCTCTCAGAGCTTGATTTCGATGTTGACGTCGGCCGGAAGGTCGAGGCGCATGAGCGAGTCGACAGCCTTCGGCGTCGGGTCGATGATGTCGATCAGCCGCTTGTGCGTGCGCATCTCGAAATGCTCGCGACTGTCCTTGTACTTGTGGGGAGAGCGGATCACGACGTACACGTTCTTTTCAGTCGGCAGGGGCACGGGGCCCACCACCGTTGCGCCTGCGCGCGTGACCGTGTCGACGATCTTCCGAGCCGAAGTATCGATGACCTCGTGGTCATACGACTTCAGCCGGATGCGGATTTTCTGTCCCGCCATGGCGTCATGCCTCTTTCGTCCTGTGCTTCGTACGCGTGACACGTACCTGTCCCTGTGTGCAACGGGCCCGGCGAACCGGCCCCGCGCTTCTATATCCACCCGCGCAGACCGAATCCGGAGAACCGGGTTCCTCGCCCTGCCGGGGCTTCGACCCACGCGGTCGGGCGTGTCGTGATCTGCTCCGCAGACATGCGTGAACATGCCAGAGACACAGCTGACCACAGGACCGCCAGATCCTGATGGGGATTGTGTGTTGATTTGGTCTCAGGCGGCGGAATCCGGACCTCACGGACACGACTCCACACACGCCCAAGCACTTGAGCAACTGATCCAGTATGACAGATCCCTGCCCCAGGCGCTAATTCAGCCGAACGTCAACACTGGTAGCCGCAGAGACGCCATCAGTCGACTAGGCACCGTCAGCCGAACCAGCCGTCTTTCGAATCAGCGGTCAGTCGAACCAGCAGTCAGTCGAACCACTCGCCCGGCGGGCCCGCCACCAGCAACAGCGAGAACACCACCACCACGACGCCGGCCGTCACGACCGCGGCCAGGATCACGTTCCGCAGGACCCAGGCCTCGAGCGATTCCCAGAAGCCCCGTGGGCCGCGGTCCCCGGTGCGCCCGTCCACCAGTCGCCAGGTGGCATCCGGTTCCCCGCGCCGGGCCAGCGACCGTTCGAACGGCAGGGTGGCGAATGGCACCACCGCCAGCAGGACGGCCGTAGCTCCGCGACCGGCGCTCCACCGCTGGTTGATCCACACGCCGACGGTCACGACGCAGTAGCAGAGGAACACGAAACCGTGCGCTCCCCCGGCAGCTGGCATCAGGACCTCGGTGGCGCCGGAGTACTTCAGCACCATGGCCAGGATCAGGAGGGCCCAGGTGAACATCTCCGCCGTCGCGAAGACCCGGTAGAGGGCCCGGGGACCCGGCAGGATAGTGCCCTTCCCCGTTGGCGTGCCCCGGGTTGAGCTGGAGGGTGAGCCGGAGGGTGCGCTGGAGGTTGGGGCGGAGGATGCGCTGGAGGGTGGGGTGGAGAGTGACCGGGAGCGTGCACCGCCGGTGCTGGAGTCTGCGTTCGGGTTCACTGGTCGTTCGCACGCTTGATGCGCTTTGCGCGGTCGATCTCGCGGCCGAAGGTCTTGCGCAGTCGAACGATCGCGAAGACCACCGCGGCGATGACCACCAGGGCAATGAGGAATTCCATGGGTCCAGCCTACCGGCCTCTGGTGCCGTCAGCTTGGTCTCCGTCCGAGTCCACGCCCCGGCCAAAGTCCAGGTGCCGTCCCGGGGCCACGCCCCTGTCCGGAGTCACGCCCGGGTCTCTGGCGGACTGCCAGGCCTGATCCGGGCCGGGTCCGGGCCTCCGGCAGACTGCCGGGCCTGGTGACGCCGCAATTGCCGCACGGCCAGCACGATCAGGACCAGCCCCAGCAACGCGAGGTAGATGTAGGTGTATCCGCGCAGGTACCACAGCACCGACATCGCGACCCCCGCGGCGCCCCACCATGTGAGGAGTTGTTCGCGCCGCATCAGGCCGAGCACCACGAGCAGGCCGAAGCCGCCCAGCACGGTCAGCTGCATGAGGGCGGTGCCGTTCGCCAGGACATAGAGGGCCGCGAGCGTGAAGACGCCTGCCGCCGCGCCGAAGTAGATCACGGGACGGCGGAGACCTGCCTCCGTGCCACCTGTCTCCGCGCCACCTGTCTCCGCGCCACCCGCCTGCGAGCCGCCTACCTCGAGGCCGCCCGCCTCCAAGCCGCCCCTCTCCTGCGTCGGGTCCTGTCGCGGTTGCTGCCCCGGCTCTTGTCCCGACTCCTGCCCCGGCTCCTGCTTCGATTCCATCCCCGGCTCTTGCCCCAGTAGGGTCCTGTTCCGCAGCACGTGCCGGAATCCGAGCCCCACCAGCACGAGCACCAACAGCTGGACGTTCCACCAGCCGGCGCGGCCCGGGTCGTCGGGGACGGAGGTCTGCCACCACGCGCGCGACGCGGCCGCAAACGTCAGCAGGACCGCCGCGTCCCTTCCCCAGAGGACCCACTGAGTCTTCCCGCCCAGGGTTTCGGCCCACAGCAGCGTCCTCCCCCAGGCATCGACGGTGAGCCAGATCCCCGCCACTGCCGCGGCCAAGGCGGTCCACACGACGGCGTTCTCGGGCAGGCCGGCGCGCGGTTCGAGGGCCACCACGGTGCCCAGCGCCAGCACGAGCATCACAGCCAGTCCGCCCTGCCACAGGATCGCCGGCCGCTGACGGCTACTTGGCTCCAGTGCCACCGAGAACTCCGCCGGCCCCGCGGCCGCCACCGCTGCAGCCGATGCAACCGATGCAACCGATGCAACCGATTCGGCAACTTGAACTGCTTGAACTGCTTCCGCAGTCACCGACGACCTGTGACCCTGGCGCCCATCCACCAGCGCCCACAGCCCCAGTACCGCCGCCGACAGTACGCCGATGATGACGGCCGTCCACGCCTCGTCCGGGACCCACCACCCCCGCTCCTTCCACCAGGGCAAGAGCAGCCACCCGGACAGGGGCACACCGATGACTGTCCCGGCCACCAGCGCCACCATCCCCCGCGTCCGGGCGAAGACATACAGCACCAGTGCCCCCACGGCCACCGTCATCCCCAGGGCGCCGGAGTGCGGATCCCGGTCCAGCTCGCCGGTCAGGCCCAACACGAGGGCTACGGCCCACCCGGTCGCCGCTGCCACCGGACGGAAGAGGGCGAGGTCGTTCAGCCAGGGCAAGGAGGGCCACAAGGAGGGCCAGGAGGACGAGGCGGACAAGGAGGCCGGATCGCTGCCGGCGCTCGGCATCAGCCGCCCCGTCGAGACCGCGATCTCCCAGGCGGCCACGGACAGGGTGAGCAGCAGGATCAAGGCCGCGGCGGCCGACGTCGGGAACAGGGCGGCCGGCAGCCAGCCGCCCGTCAGGTCGAACCAGGCGCTGGCCACCACCACGAGTCCCACCGCACCCGCCAGCACGGCCCAGTGACCACCGGCGGAGACCCGCAGCACCAGCCCGGCCCCTATCAGGGCCAGTGCCATGACCATGAGCGCGGCGCGGTCGCCCTCCCCTGCTGCGAGCTCCACGAACCACAGGAGGATCACTGCGCCCGTCACCAGCCAGGACGTGGCAGGAGCCGTGAGGAACCCCGCCGATCCCCCGCTCTCGTCCGAGCCCGGCAACCGCCCTGCATAGCGGGAACGCAGGGCCAAGCCGACCACCAGGGCCACGACGGCGGCGGCGCGGGCCGCGGACTCGTTGCCTCCGAGCCGGTCCACCACCGTGGAGACCAGCACGGCGGACGAGGCCTAACCGGCCAGCAGGACCACCGTGCGGGTGGCCTGCGGCAGCCGGCCCCGGGTGAGGACGGCGACCGTCACCAACCAACCCGTCAGCAGCACCAGCGCGATCACCACGTGCCAGGACGAGACTCCGGTGGAGGGGTCCGAGGTGCTGATGGAGGTACTAGCCTCCTCAGCCGCGTCGGCGAACCGGAGGGTTGCGGTGAGCAGCGTCAGTCCGCCCACGATCAGCACGATCGTGCGGCAGATGAGCTGCCGGCCCCCCAGCCCGCCGGTACCCAGCCACCGTAGGGCCACCGCTGCCGTGATCCCGGCGAGGACATACCAGCCCAGCAGCACACCGCCGTGGGACAGTGACGGGGTGAGCAGGAGGAGCACGGCCAGCAGGCTGGCTCCTGACCAGACCACCACCGGCAGCGTCGCGTCGGCTGGCAGCTCTGTGCCGGCTGGCTTCTCTGTGCCTGCTGGATTCTCTCTGCCGGCCGCCTGGTCTGTGGCGATCCGCCCCTCGGCGTCCGTGGTGAGACCACCGCGCACCGTCAGCGGCCCCTGGTGCAGGGCGGTGACCGTGGCCCAGAGCACCGCGGCGAGGGCGGTCAGTGTCAGCGCTGTATCGTCGGCCGGACCCACCCAGCGTGCGGCGGCCAGGTACACGAGGGCGACACCACTGGCGGCGATGACATGGGGAACCAGGCGGGTGTCGATCCGGCGGTGCTGGCCGCGGCGCCGCAGCAGAACCAGGGCGATGGCCTCGACCGCCATGATCACCAGAAGGATGATTTCGAGGTTCCAGCCACGGCCATCACCGGCCCCGGCGTAGCCCTCAGGGCGCAGCAGGGGGTGGATCAGCAGCGGTGTCAGGGCTACCGGCGTCGTCACCTGCCAGAGCAGGTCCGCGGTTCCCGGTGCCCCCACCTCGCCCAGGCGATTCGTATGGAGGAACAGCAGCGAGAACACCGCGGTGGTGACCACCACGACCGCCGCTGCCACGCCGATGCCCGGCGTCAACCGCAACAGCCCTTCTGTCCCGAGCACCGGCCCGGCCAGCGCGGCCAACTGGGACGAGGCCGCCAGGGCCACGGCCACCAGCCAGCAGACCGCGTGGTCCACCATCGCCGCCGCCCCGACCGGCAGGTAGCCCTGGGCACCGTCCCCGTGCCACACCAGCGGGATCTGCAGGCAGAGGTAGACGACCAGCGAGGTCAGCATGAGATCCGCCGACCAGTCCAGCATGAGTGCCCACGGGACGAGTGCCACCAGGACTCCGCACCGCACGGCGTAGGTGGCCGCCAGCCGGTATCGCTCCGGCCCGATCACCGCAACGGTGGCGTAGTAGGCACACGCGGACAACAGGAGCAGGAACATCTGCACCGGCTCGATCCAAACGCCGACGGTCAGTCCCAGGACCACCATGCCGGGCACGATCCATTGATGGGTCTGGGCGAAGGCCGTCCGAAAGGCGGCCGGCAACCAACGGTTGCGGCCAGGCCCCTCCACAGAGATCCACGCCATCAGGACGGCCAGGCCGATCGAGGCGATCAGGGCCCACACCAGGCCCTGCTGCACTGCGGCGCCGGAGGCCATGACGGTGCTGAGCAGGAACGGCACGGTCAGGTAGGCCACGATCCGGCTGTCGAGGCGCACTGCCGCGAACACCATCATGGCGGTCCCCACCGCCGAGGTGAGCAGCCAGGAGAGGGCCGGGTCGTGCAGGACAAGCACATCCAGGGCCACGCCGGCCACGGGCACCAGCGCCAGCCCCGTCCCGGTGAAGGCGGTGGACGCCGGTCGCAGGGTGCGGCTCGTCGCGTGCACCACCAGTCCCGCGCCGTAAAACAGGCCCACGACGACGGCCAGTCCCGCGACCCTGGCCGTCACCGGCAGGGCGGCCCCGATGAACAGGGAGGCAGCTGCCACCAGCAGGAGGCAAGCGGTGTACAGGGTGATGTTGACGTTGCGCCGATCGCGCCGCTCCTTCTCCGCCGCACGTTCTTCAGGCGTCTGCACCGGGAGGGACGATGCCGGCGGCAGGAAGGCACAAGGAGAGTTCGGAGGGGCGACAGGAGGAGAGACACGAGGAGGGGCTGGCGGGGAGGTTGGCGGGGAGGTTGGAGGAGACACAGGAGGCGACGGAGAAGGGACGGGCGGAGCGACCGGTGGAGGGAAGGGTGCAGCGACGTGATCAGTCGGGCCCACTGGAGCAACCGGAGATCCAGATCCCATGGGGGCACCAGACACCATTGGGACACTGGAGGCGGCTGGGACACCAGAGGCGGCCGGGACACCGGAGGCGGCCGAGCCGGCGTCGTACCCCTGCTGCCACGCGCGGGCGAGGTCCGAGCGCGAGTACGTCCCCATCACCTCACCGGGTGCCGTGGTGGACCCACGGCGCACCACGAACCGAGCCACGGCCGCGCCGACGAGCAGCCCCAATACCAACGCTATGAAGATCCCCACACCGACAGCGTACGGTGCCACCGCAGGTCGGACCCGGTTGTCCACAGCTGTGACCCCTGACAGGACGCCGTCACCGGAACGCCAGACCTGACAGGAGGTATCGAACCGGAGAACCTGACCAGGGAGCGCAAGCACCCAAGGCGCGAACAGGCACAGCATTAAACGCCAGAACCCCTCCGGCCGAAGCCGAAGGGGTTCTCGCTGATGCTTGGCTGACGCCTTAGATCACTTGAGGATCTTGGTGACGCGGCCGGAGCCCACGGTGCGGCCACCCTCACGGATGGCGAAGCCGAGGCCCTCCTCCATGGCGATCGGCTGGATCAGCTCGACCGACATTTCGGTGGTGTCGCCCGGCATGACCATCTCGGTGCCTTCCGGCAGCGTGATGACGCCGGTGACGTCGGTGGTGCGGAAGTAGAACTGCGGGCGGTAGTTCGAGTAGAACGGGTTGTGACGGCCGCCCTCGTCCTTGGACAGGATGTAGACGTTGCCCTCGAAGTTGGTGTGGGGGGTGATGGAACCCGGAGCCACAACAACCTGGCCGCGCTCGACGTCCTCACGCTTCAGACCGCGAAGCAGCAGGCCACAGTTCTCGCCGGCCCAGGCCTCGTCGAGCTGCTTGTGGAACATCTCGATGCCGGTGACCGTGGTCTTCTGCATATCGCGGATGCCCACGATCTCGACCTCGGAGTTGATCTTCAGCGTGCCACGCTCGGCGCGGCCGGTCACGACGGTGCCGCGGCCGGTGATGGTGAAGACGTCCTCGATCGGCATCAGGAACGGCTTGTCCTTGTCGCGGACCGGATCCGGGATGAAGCTGTCCACGGCGTCCATCAGTTCCTCGACGGACTTGACCCACTTCTCATCGCCCTCGAGGGCCTTCAGGCCGGAGGTGCGGATGACCGGGGCGTCGTCGCCGTCGAACTCCTGGGAGGACAGCAGTTCGCGGACCTCCATCTCGACGAGCTCCAGGAGCTCCTCGTCCTCGACCATGTCGGACTTGTTCAAGGCGACCAGCAGGGCGGGAACGCCAACCTGGCGAGCCAGGAGGACGTGCTCACGGGTCTGGGCCATCGGGCCGTCAGTGGCGGCGACCACGAGGATGGCACCGTCCATCTGGGCAGCGCCGGTGATCATGTTCTTGATGTAGTCCGCGTGGCCCGGGGCGTCCACGTGGGCGTAGTGGCGCTTCTCGGTCTGGTACTCCACGTGGGAGATGTTGATGGTAATGCCGCGCTGACGCTCTTCCGGCGCCGAGTCAATCGTCGCGAAGTCGCGTGCCTCGTTGATGTCCGGGTACTTGTCGTACAGGACCTTCGAGATAGCGGCGGTCAGCGTGGTCTTACCGTGGTCAACGTGGCCGATGGTACCGACGTTAACGTGCGGCTTCGACCGCTCGAACTTTGCCTTCGACACAGGTTCCTCCTAGAACTGTTCATCTGAAGAGACTTCTCAGACACGGGTGGCGTGCTGACAACTTGGGAAAGTCTACTTCGATCTGTCTGCTGGTGATAATTCTCCGGATTGCGTCAGGACCGGTCCTGGATCAGGCCACTCGGACCGCCTGTTCCGCGGACCGACCTTCCGTCCTGTGGTGGTTCCATCCTCCGGAGTGCGGACGGGCCACCTGTCCGGTCCGGTGGCGGATCCCCTGGAGTACCAGGGAATCCGCCACCCTTCCGGACACGTTCTGTGACAGCTGACTATTCGCCGCTGTTCTTCTGGATGATCTCGTCGGCCACGGCCTTCGGGACCTCGGCGTAGGAGTCGAACGTCATCGAGTACACGGCACGACCCTGGGTCTTGGACCGCAGGTCGCCGATGTAGCCGAACATCTCGGACAGCGGGACGTTGGCCTTGACGACCTTGACACCCTGCGCGTCCTCCATGGACTGGATCTGGCCACGGCGGGAGTTCAAGTCGCCGATGACATCGCCCATGTACTCCTCCGGGGTGCGGACCTCCACGGCCATCAGCGGCTCGAGGATGACCGGGTTGGCCCGGCGCATGCCCTCTTTGTAGACCATGGAGCCGGCGAGCTTGAACGCCATTTCCGAGGAGTCGACATCGTGGTAGGCGCCGTCCAGGAGGGTCGCCTTCACGCCGACCATGGGGTAGCCGGCCAGGATGCCGAACTGCATGGCGTCCTGGATGCCGGCGTCCACGGAGGGGATGTACTCGCGCGGGATGCGACCGCCGGTGACGGCGTTGACGAACTCGTAGAACTCGCCCTCGGAGGTGTCCATCGGCTCGAAGGCCATCTGCACCTTGGCGAACTGGCCGGAGCCACCGGTCTGCTTCTTGTGCGTGTAGTCGACCTTGTCGACCTTCTTCTTGATGGTCTCGCGGTAGGCCACCTGGGGCTTGCCCACGTTGGCCTCCACCCTGAACTCGCGGCGCATGCGGTCCACGAAGACGTCCAGGTGCAACTCGCCCATGCCGCCGATGACGGTCTGGCCGGTCTCATCGTCGAGGTTCACGGTGAACGTGGGGTCCTCGGCGACGAGCTTCTGGATGGCGGTGGAGAGCTTCTCCTGGTCGCCCTTGGTCTTCGGCTCGATGGCCACGGAGATCACGGGCTCCGGGAAGGACATGGACTCGAGGATGATCGGATCGCTGATGGAGCACAAGGTGTCACCGGTGGTGGTGTCCTTGAGGCCGATCACGGCGTAGATGTGACCCGCCACGACCTCCTCGACCGGGTTCTCCTTGTTCGCGTGCATCTGGAACAGCTTGCCGATGCGCTCCTTCTTCCCCTTGGTGGAGTTCAGGATCTGGTCACCGGGGTTCAAGCGCCCGGAGTACACGCGGATGAAGGTCAGCTGACCGAAGAACGGGTGCGCGGCGATCTTGAAGGCCAGGGCCGCGAACGGACCGTCCTTCGAGGGCTCGCGGGTCAGTTCCTTCTCCTCGTCCTTCACGTCGAGGCCGGTGATGGCCCCGGCGTCCATGGGGTTCGGCAGGTAGGAGACCACGGCGTCCAGCATCGGCTGCACACCACGGTTCTTGAACGCGGAACCACAGAAGACCGGGTAGGCCTCGGCGTTGATGGTCAGGTGGCGCACGCCTGCCTGGATCTCCTCGTTGGAGATCTCCTCACCCTCGAGGTACTTCATCATGAGTTCCTCGGAGGTGTCGGCCACGGCCTCGATGAGCTGGGCGCGGTACTGCTCGGCCTTCTCCTGGAGGTCGGCCGGGATCTCGCGGGTCTCGTAGGCGGCACCCATGGTGACGTCGCCCTTGGCGTCGCCCTCCCAGACGAGCGCCTTCATGGACAGCAGGTCGACGACGCCGACGAAGTCGTTCTCGGCACCGATCGGCAGCTGCATCACGAGCGGCTTGGCGCCGAGGCGGGACACGATGGTGTCGACGGTGTAGTAGAAGTCGGCGCCGAGCTTGTCCATCTTGTTGACGAAGCAGATGCGGGGCACGTTGTACTTGTCAGCCTGGCGCCACACGGTCTCGGACTGCGGCTCCACGCCTTCCTTGCCATCGAACACGGCAACGGCGCCATCGAGCACGCGCAGGGAACGCTCCACCTCGACGGTGAAGTCGACGTGGCCCGGGGTGTCGATGATGTTGATCTGGTTGTCGTCCCAGAAGCAGGTCACCGCGGCGGAGGTGATGGTGATGCCGCGTTCCTTCTCCTGCTCCATCCAGTCCGTGGTGGAGGCGCCGTCGTGGGTCTCGCCCAACTTGTGGTTGACGCCCGTGTAGAAGAGGATGCGCTCGGTGGTGGTGGTCTTGCCAGCATCGATATGCGCCATGATGCCGATGTTGCGGACCTTTTTGAGGTCGGTCAGCACGTCCTGTGCCACGGTGTCTCCCTAAGGTTGGTGGGTGGGTCCTGTAGTGATGCCGGTAGCCGGTGCCGGCAGCGAGTGCAGGCGGCACGGCGCCCGGAAACCGCCGTAACGGTTTCCGGGCGCACGAGAATCACCAGCGGTAGTGGGCGAATGCCTTGTTGGACTCGGCCATCTTGTGGGTGTCCTCGCGGCGCTTGACCGCGGCACCGAGACCGTTCGACGCGTCGAGGATCTCGTTCATGAGGCGCTCGGTCATCGTCTTCTCGCGACGGGCCTTGGAGTAGCCCACGAGCCAACGCAGGGCCAGCGCGGTGGAACGCCCCGGCTTGACCTCGACGGGCACCTGGTAGGTGGCGCCGCCGACGCGGCGGGAGCGGACCTCGAGGGCCGGGCGGACGTTGTCCATGGCCTTCTTGAGGGTGGCCACCGGATCGGCGCCGCCCTTGTCACGAGTACCCTCGAGGGCACCGTAGACGATGTGCTCGGCGGTGGACTTCTTGCCGTCCACCAGCACCTTGTTGATCAGCTGGGTGACCAGCGGGGACCCGTAGACCGGGTCGACGACGAGGGGGCGCTTCGGCGCAGGACCCTTACGTGGCATTACTTCTTCTCCTTCTTCGCGCCGTAGCGGCTGCGGGCCTGGCCGCGGCCCTTGACACCCTGGGTGTCCAAGGCGCCACGGACGATCTTGTAGCGGACGCCCGGGAGGTCCTTCACACGACCGCCGCGCACGAGCACGATGGAGTGCTCCTGCAGGTTGTGGCCCTCGCCCGGAATGTAGGCGGTGACTTCGATGCCGCCGTTGAGGCGGACACGTGCCACCTTGCGCAGTGCGGAGTTCGGCTTCTTCGGGGTGGTGGTGTACACACGGGTGCACACGCCACGGCGCATGGGGTTCCCCTGCAGTGCAGGGGCCTTGGTCTTGACGACCTTCGGTGAGCGGCCCTTGCGGACCAGCTGCTGAATCGTAGGCACTCTTGGTCTCTCCGTTGTTCGGTTCCAGGTTGGCTGCTCTCACAGCTGTCCTGCTTCCAGCCCGGCGGGCGCACAGGACGGGCCCGCGTCAACCTGGACTGCTGATGGTCGTTTCTTCGCACCCGGGGGGTTCAGCGAGAACGACCGCAGGCGTGCAAAAGTGTGGCATTCGCTGCGCAAGAACCCCGCAACCCGGACTGTGTCCCTATTGCCACACAAAAACAATTGAGACCAGCCTACCACCCCCCGGGGGCAGCGGTGAAACTGAGGGCCGGCGAGAGGGTGGGGCCGGTGGAGAGGGTGGGACCGGTGGAGAAGGTGAGGTCGGGTGGAGAGGGTGGGGCCGGGTGGAGAGGGGGTCGAACAGAAGGGACGGGCAGAGAAGGGGCCGGCCCGGCTAATCCCGGGGAGCCGGGTGGTTACGGAACACCCGACGTGCCTTCAGCTCGGCGGCGCGGAGATAGAGCTCGCGCCGCAGGTCGCGGTCCGCGGGGTAGGAGAAGGGACGCACGACCCGCCCGGCCCGCTTCGCCTGCCGGATGCGCTGCCGTTGCGCGTCGGTGGCGTACTGATCCACCAAGGAGAGCGGGATGGTGGTGATGAGGGCGGGACCGGTGGTGGTCACCCGCCCCTCGTCCAGTCGCAGGTCCGTCTTGAGGTCCAGGTTCAGGTACTCCTCCACCAGGTATGGGGCCGGGTTCTCCCCGGCAGCCGTGAGGTAGTAGTGGTTCCGGCCCAGCCGTGGGTTCATCTCCAGGAACTGGGCCACGCCGGTGCGGGGGTCGATCTTGGTGTCGAACATCGCGAAACCGTGCCAGTCGAGCGCCTCCATCAGGGTGATGCCCTGGTCCGCGATCACCGGGTGTGCGGAGGCCAGCACCGCTCGCGCGTTGCCCTCCAGGCCGGGGGCATGGTCCTCGACGATGACCTCTCCGTAGGAGACGAGCCGGGTGGAACCGGTGCGGTCACGGAAGAACGTGGCGATACCCAGCTGGGAGTCCGGCCCGGGCACCATCTCCTGGACGATCAAGGCTCCTCGATAGCCGGCCGCGCTGGCCTTGCCGAGGAGGGCCTCCACCTCGGCGGCTCCGCCTCCCCCGAAGCCTGGGTCGGTGTCACTTCCCCCGGTGCCTGTGTCGGTGCCCTCGATGATGTGCACCTTGCGCCGGCCCTCGAAGCGGATGTCCGCCCACGCCCCGCCGTCGCCGGCCTTGAGGATCACGGGGTACGTCAGGCCCAGTCCGGCAGCGAACCGGCGCGCGGCCTCGGGGGTGTGGGAGCCGGCGTCGTAGGTGGCGGTCCTCGGATACGGCACCCCGTGCTGCTCGCACAGCGCGTAGAAGTTCTCCTTGAGGGCTGCCGCGTCCAGGGCGTCCTCATCCGGATAGGGAACGGTGTAGCCGGCGGCCTCGAGGGTCTCGCGGTGGCGTACGGCGAAGCGCACGAGGTGGTCATAGCTGGCCAGCAGCAACAGCGGTCGGCGGGGTTCCCCGCGCAATCGCCCGGCGACCCGCACGAGCGCGTCGATGACGGACTGCTCCTCCGTCATGGGCCCGGCCGGGAACGCCTCCAGGATGGCGGAGTGCTTCAGGTTGCGGTTCAGGGACGTCGGGACCACCGCGGAGATCACGCCGTAGGCCTCGTGGAACTCCCGGGCCAGGGAGTACGCGCCCACGTCTCCCCCGGTGATCACCGGCACGAAGGGCTGCTCCGTGGGAATGACTGACGGGCTGGCTGATGGCTTGGCCGAGGAGGCAGCGGGGTCTTCCATGGCTTCGATGCTACCGGCGGCTAGGGTGGGGACCGTGCCTGATCTAGCTTCCCCGTTCGGTTCCCCCACCCCCTCCGGCCAGGACTCCCGGCCCCTGACCGTCCGGCGGATCACTCCCGCAGACCATGGGCGGTTCCTGGCGGATCACCCCAGGGCCTCCTTCCTCCAGAACCCGCAGTGGCCCGGGGTCAAGATCGACTGGCGCGGGGACTCCCTGGGTTTCTTCGACGGCCACAGCCTCAAGGCCACGGCCCTGGTGCTGTTCCGCGGGCTGCCCGTCCCGGTCCCGGTGCTGAAGAAGCGCTCCCTCGCCTACGTCGCCGAGGGACCGGTGTTCGACTCCTCCGCCGTCCAGTTGGAGTCCGTCCTCGTCCCGCTGGTGCAGTACCTCAAGTCCCGGGGCGCGTTCCTCGTCCGCGTGGGCCTGCCGGGCGTCGTCAACCGCTGGGACGGATCCGAGGTCCGCAAGGCCCTGGCCGCCGGCACGCACCGCTCGGTCACCGACCTCACGCCCCTCCACACCGACCCCGCCGCCGAGGACGTTCGTTCCCGCCTCCTGGCCTTGGGCTGGCAGGCTCCATCCGAGTCGGAGGAATTCGAGGCCGGGCAGCCCCAGTTCCAGGCACGCATCCCGCTGCAGCCGGAGCTGGACATCGCGCCTGATGGCACCAAGGCTGAGCCCAACAAGAACGGTGAGTCCCCCGCCCTGGAGGCTGCGCTGAACCGGATGGACTCGACCTCCCGCCGGCAGACCCGCAAGTCGACCCGGTCCGAACTCACGGTGTCCGTGGGCACGGTCGAGGACCTGCCGGCGTGGCAGGCCCTCTACGAGGAGACCGCGGCGCGTGACGGCTTCACCGGGCGTCCGCTCGCCTACTTCCAGCGCATGTTCACCGAGTTGAACTCCGCGGGCTCGGGTGGCTCCGGTGGCTCCGGGGACAGCGCAATGGACACCGAGTGCACCCTGTACCTGGCCCACTTCGGCGAGCAACTGCTGGCCGCCGCCATCTACGTCCGCCAGGGCCAGTTCGGGTGGTACGTCTACGGGGCCTCGTCCTCAGAGGAACGCAAGCGCTACGCCCCGCGTGCCCTGCAGTTGCGTCAGATCCAGGACTCCCTCGCCGCCGGGTGCACCTGGTACGACCTCGGCGGGATGAGCCCGTCACTGGACCCGGAGTACGAGCTGGCGGGGCTGACCCGGTTCAAGACGACTATGGGGGCCGACGTGGTGCAGACGCTCGGCGAGTGGGACTACCCCGTGAACCGGGTGCTGGCCCGCGGCTTCAACCTGTACATGTCCCGCCGGGGCTGAACGCCCCGGCGCAGCACACCCCTGCACACCCCTGCACACCCCTGTCAGTGCCCGAACTCGTCCGCGTCCTGGCGGGTCTCCGAGGGGACGCCGGCATCGAGTCCGTCGAGCGCCGCCATCTCATCTGCGGCCAGTTCGAAGGAGAACACGTCCAGGTTCTCCCGCTGCCGCTGTGGGTCGGCCGACTTCGGGATGGCGATCCGCCCCTGCTGCACGTGCCAGCGCAGCACCACCTGCGCTGGCGTCCGCCCCAGCCGTGAGGCGATCGTGGTGATCTCGGGGCGGTCGAGCAACTCACTCCCCCGCCCGATCGGGGTGTAAGCCGCCGTCAGGACTCCGGCCGCGGTGTTAGCCTCCTGCACGTCTGCCTGGGCATCGATCGGCTGGCAGTGGATCTGGTTGACGCTCGGCACCAGTCCCGCCTCCAGCACCCGTTGCAGGTGCGCGGGCTTGAAGTTGGAGACGCCCCAGGACCGGATGAGTCCGGACTCCGTCAGCTCGGCCAGCGACTCGCACGCCTGCACATAGCGGTCCAGTCCCGGGTTCGGCCAGTGCACCAGGTACAGGTCGAAGTAGTCCAGCCCCGTCCGCTCGAGCCCGGCCTCGAGGCCGGCGCGCACCGTGTCCACGGGCCCATGCCACTCCCGGTTGAACTTGGAGGTCACGAAGACCTCATCCCGGCTGATCCCGGAGCCGACGACGGCGCGCCCCACCGCGTCCTCGTTCCGGTAGTTCTCGGCCGTGTCCACGTGCCGGTATCCGGCCTCCAGCGCGCTCGTCACCGCCTCGCTGCACTCGGCGCCGGTCATCGGCCAGGTACCGAGCCCGATCAGGGGGATCTGGACCGCCGGGCGTGCGTTGCTGGTGCCGGCGCCGCCGGTTCCGGTTCCGGTGTTGGTGTTGGTGTTGGTGTTGGTGCCGGACAGTGGAGCATATCTCTGGGTGACCATGGCACCCAGCCTGTCACGCCGGCGTCGGGAAGATCCACCGGGCCTTAACGCACAGAGTGACCTGGCCCCGTCTGGTGAGACGGGATCAGGCCACTCTGTGTGTGCTGATTCAGCGATGTGCTGGCTCAGCGATGTGCTGGCTCAGCGATCAGCCGCGGAAGTCGCCGCCCATGCCGTAGTCGTCCAGCGAGATCGCGTGGAACTCCGGCGTGGCCGAGGAATCCAGGCCCGGGTAGTCGAAGTCCGCGAAGCCGGCCGGCCCGGTGAACAGGTTGGCCTTGGCCTCCTCGGTGGGCTCGACGTTGACCTTGGTGTAGCGATCCAGGCCGGTGCCGGCCGGGATCAGCTTGCCGATGATCACGTTCTCCTTCAGGCCCAGCAGCGGATCCGATTTGCCCTCCATGGCCGCCTGCGTCAGGACGCGGGTGGTCTCCTGGAAGGATGCGGCGGACAGCCACGAGTCGGTGGCGAGCGAGGCCTTGGTGATGCCCATGAGTTCGTCACGACCGGAGGCCGGCTGGCGGCCCTCCGCCACGGCCTTGCGGTTCGCGGCGGTGAAGCGGGCGCGGTCCGTCAGCTCGCCCGGCAGCAGGTCGGTCTCGCCCGACTCGATGACGGTGATGCGGCGCAGCATCTGGCGGACGATGACCTCCACGTGCTTGTCGTGGATGCCCACACCCTGGGACTGGTACACGTCCTGGACCTCCTGGACCAGGAACTTCTGGGCGGCCCGGGGACCGAGCACACGCAGCACCTGCTTCGGGTCCACGGCACCGGCGACCAGCTGGGTACCGACGCCCACGTGCTCGCCATCGGACACCAGCAGACGCGCACGGCGCAGCACCGGGTAGGCGATCTCCTCGGAGCCGTCGTCCGGGGTGAGCACCAGCCGCAGCTGCTTCTCGCCGTCCTCGATGACCACGCGGCCGGCGACCTCGGAGATCGGGGCCACACCCTTCGGGGTGCGGGCCTCGAAGAGCTCTTGGATACGGGGCAGACCCTGGGTGATGTCGTCTGCGGAGGCGACACCACCGGTGTGGAAGGTACGCATGGTGAGCTGGGTTCCCGGCTCACCGATGGACTGTGCGGCGATGATGCCCACGGCCTCGCCGATGTCCACGAGCTGACCCGTGGCCATGGAGCGGCCGTAGCACTTCGCGCAGGTCCCGACGGCGGACTCACAGGTGAGCACGGAGCGCACCTTGATCTCGGTGACACCTGCGGCGATGTAGGCGTCGATCGCCACGTCGCCGATAGCCTCGCCGGACTGGCCCAGCACGGTGCCGTCCTCGGAGGTGACATCGACCGCGAGGGTCCGGGCGAACGAGGAGTTCTCCACGGTCTCGTGGCGCACCAGCTCGCCGTCGGCGTTCGGCACGCCGATGATCTCGGTCAGGCCACGCTCGGTGCCGCAGTCCTCTTCGCGGACGATGACGTCCTGGGACACGTCCACCAGACGACGGGTCAGGTAACCCGAGTTGGCGGTCTTCAGCGCCGTGTCCGCGAGGCCCTTACGGGCACCGTGGGTGGCGATGAAGTACTCGAGCACGGACAGGCCCTCACGGTAGGAGGACTTGATCGGACGCGGGATGATCTCGCCCTGCGGGTTGGCCACGAGGCCGCGGATGCCGGCGATCTGCCGGACCTGCAGCCAGTTACCACGCGCACCGGAGGTCACCATGCGGTTGATGGTGTTGAGCTTCGGCAGCCCCGCCTGCATGGCGGCGGCGACCTCGTCGGTGGCCTTGTTCCAGATGTCGATCAGCTCGGAACGGCGCTCCTCGTCAGCGATCAGGCCCTTCTCGTACTGGGCCTGGACCTTGAGTGCCTGGTCCTCGTACCCGGCCATGATCGAGGCCTTGTCGAAGTCCGAGGTGATGTCCGAGATGGCCACGGTGACGCCCGACCAGGTGCCCCAGTGGAAGCCGGCGTCCTTGAGGTTGTCCAGCGTCGCGGCGGTCTGCACCATCGGGTACCGCTCGGCCAGGTCGTTGACCAGTGCGCCGAGGGTGCCCTTGGTCGCCTGCGTGGAGAGCCACGGGTAGTCGACCGGGAGCAGCTCGTTGAACAGCACCACGCCGAGGGTCGTGTCCAGCACGGCCGAGGTGCCCTCTTCCCAGCCCTCGGGGGCCGGGCTCTGGGCAGACGGGACGAAGCCGTCCACGGTGATCTTGACCGGTGCGTTCAGGTGCAGCTGTCCGGCGTCGAAGGCCATGATGGCCTCGGCGACCGACGAGTACTCCGTCCCGGCGCCGACCTCGTCCTCACGCACGGTGGTGAGGTGGTTGAGGCCGATGATCATGTCCTGGGCCGGAACGGCCACAGCGCGGCCGTCGGAGGGCTTCAGGATGTTGTGGGAGGACAGCATCAGCAGTCGCGACTCGGCCTGCGCCTCGGGGCTCAACGGCAGGTGCACTGCCATCTGGTCACCGTCGAAGTCGGCGTTGAAGGCGCCACAGACCAGCGGGTGCAGCTGCAGTGCCTTGCCCTCCACCAGCATCGGCTCGAAGGCCTGGATGCCGAGGCGGTGCAGGGTGGGTGCACGGTTCAGCAGCACCGGGTGCTCGCTGATGACCTCTTCCAGCACATCCCACACCTGCGGGCGGAAACGCTCCACCATCCGCTTGGCGGACTTGATGTTCTGGGCGTGGTTGAGGTCCACCAGGCGCTTCATCACGAAGGGCTTGAAGAGCTCCAGGGCCATCTGCTTCGGCAGGCCGCACTGGTGCAGCTTGAGCTGCGGGCCCACCACGATCACGGAACGGCCGGAGTAGTCCACGCGCTTGCCGAGCAGGTTCTGCCGGAAGCGTCCCTGCTTGCCCTTGAGCATGTCGGAGAGCGACTTCAACGGACGGTTGCCCGGCCCGGTGACGGGACGGCCGCGACGGCCGTTGTCGAACAGGGAATCGACCGCTTCCTGGAGCATGCGCTTCTCGTTGTTCACGATGATCTCGGGGGCACCGAGGTCCAGCAGTCGCTTCAGGCGGTTGTTGCGGTTGATCACGCGGCGGTACAGGTCGTTCAGGTCGGAGGTCGCGAAGCGGCCACCGTCCAGCTGCACCATCGGGCGCAGCTCCGGCGGGATCACCGGGACGGCGTCCAGGACCATGCCCAGCGGGGAGTTGTCCGTGGTGAGGAACGCGTTGACGACCTTCAGGCGCTTCAGGGCACGCGTCTTGCGCTGGCCCTTGCCGGTCTTGATGACCTCGCGCAGGAACTCGGCCTCGGCTTCGAGGTCGAAGGTCTCCAGGCGCTTCTTGATGGACTCGGCGCCCATGGAGCCCTCGAAGTACTGTCCGTACTTGTCACGCATCGCACGGAACAGGCCCTCGTCGCCCTCGAGGTCGGCGACCTTGAGGTTCTTGAAGCGGTCCCAGATCTTCTCCATCCGGTCCAGCTCGGCGTCGGCCCGCTTGCGGATCTGCGCCATGGTCTTGTCCGCGGAATCGCGCGCCTTCTTCTTCTCGGCGGCCTTGGCCCCCTCGGACTCGAGCTTGGCGAGGTCCTTCTCCAGGTCACCGGCGACGGCGGCGATGTCGGCATCGCGGGTGTCCGTCAGGTGACGGGTCTCCTGGTCATGCTCGGCCTGCAGGTTGGGCAGGTCGGCGTGGCGTGCCTCCTCGTCCACCGAGGTGATCATGTAGGCCGCGAAGTAGATGATCTTCTCGAGATCCTTCGGGGCCAGATCCAGCAGGTAGCCCAGGCGGGAGGGCACACCCTTGAAGTACCAGATGTGGGTGACCGGGGCGGCCAGCTCGATGTGGCCCATCCGGTCGCGACGCACCTTGGAACGGGTCACCTCGACGCCGCAGCGCTCACAGATGATGCCCTTGAAGCGCACTCGCTTGTACTTGCCGCAGTAGCACTCCCAGTCCCGGGTGGGGCCAAAGATCTTCTCGCAGAAGAGTCCGTCCTTCTCGGGCTTCAGGGTGCGGTAGTTGATGGTTTCGGGCTTCCTGACCTCGCCGTAGGACCAATTGCGGATCTCGTCCGCGGTCGCGAGGCCAATGCGCATGAGGCCAAATGATGAGTTGTCGTTGGACATGGTCCGTTGAACTCCTGATTCGTAACGTTGATGAAGTCTGGGGTGGGACGGGGAACGGGTGTTGCTCAGACCTCTTCAACCGAGCTGGGCTCGTTGTGGGACAGGTCGATGCCCAGTTCCTCGGCGGCCCGGAAGACTTCATCCTCCGAGTCACGCATTTCAATCGCGGTGCCGTCGGCGGAGAGGACCTCCACGTTCAGGCACAGCGACTGCATTTCCTTGATGAGGACCTTGAAGGACTCGGGAACGCCCGGCTCCGGGATGTTCTCGCCCTTCACGATGGCCTCGTAGACCTTCACACGACCGTGGATGTCATCCGACTTGATGGTCAGCAGCTCCTGCAGGGTGTAGGCAGCGCCGTACGCCTCCAGGGCCCAGACCTCCATCTCACCGAAGCGCTGACCACCGAACTGTGCCTTACCACCCAGCGGCTGCTGCGTGATCATGGAGTACGGGCCGGTGGAGCGCGCGTGGATCTTGTCATCCACCAGGTGGTGCAGCTTCAGCATGTACATGTAGCCCACGGAGACCGCGTCCGGGAACGGCTCGCCGGAGCGGCCGTCGAACAGGGTGGCCTTGCCGTTGGTGCCCATCAGGCGGTCGCCGTCACGGGTGACGTTGACGTGGCCGAGCAGGCCCTCGATCTCGTGGGCCTCGGCACCGTCGAACACCGGGGTGGCGACGTTGACCGGACCGGAGGACCGTGGGAAGTTCGGCAGGTCCTTGATCCACTCCGGCTCGCCCTGGATGTCCCAGCCGCGGGACGCGGCCCAGCCCAGGTGCAGCTCCATGACCTGGCCCAGGTTCATACGGCCCGGAACGCCCAGCGGGTTCAGGATGATGTCCACCGGGGTGCCATCCTCGAGGAACGGCATGTCCTCCATCGGCAGGATCTTGGAGATGACGCCCTTGTTGCCGTGGCGGCCGGCCATCTTGTCACCGTCGGTGATCTTGCGCTTCTGGGCCACGTACACGCGGACCAGCTGGTTCACGCCCGGGGGCAGGTCGTCGTCCTCGTCGCGATCGAAGATGCGCACGCCGATGACGGTGCCGGACTCGCCGTGGGGCACCTTCAGGGAGGTGTCACGCACTTCGCGGGACTTCTCGCCGAAGATGGCACGCAGCAGGCGCTCCTCCGGGGTCAGCTCGGTCTCGCCCTTCGGGGTCACGCGGCCGACCAGGATGTCCCCGGCCTCGACCTCGGCACCGATGTGGATGATGCCGCGCTCGTCGAGCTGGGCCAGCACCTCGTCGGAGACGTTCGGGATGTCCCGGGTGACCTCCTCGGCGCCCAGCTTGGTGTCACGGGCGTCGACCTCGTGCTCCTCGATGTGGATCGAGGTGAGCACGTCCTCGGAGACCATGCGCTGGGACAGGATGATGGCATCCTCGTAGTTCAGGCCCTCCCAGGGCATGAACGCGACGAGGAGGTTCTTGCCGAGCGCCAGCTCGCCGTGGTCCGTGGCGGGGCCGTCGGCGATGATGGACAGCTTCTCCACGCGGTCACCCTCGGAGACGCGCACCCGCTGGTTGTAGGCGTTGCCCTGGTTGGAGCGGGCGAACTTCATGATCGGGTAGTGGCGCATCGTGCCGTCGTCGTTCATGACGGTCACCATGTCCGCCGCCACCTCGGTCACGACGCCGGGGGCGTCGGCCGTGATGGAGTCGCCGGCGTCGACGGCGATGTACTTCTCCATGCCGGTGCCCACCAGGGGCGCCTCGGCCTGGAGCAGCGGCACGGCCTGTCGCTGCATGTTCGCACCCATGAGGGCGCGGTTGGCGTCGTCGTGCTCGAGGAACGGGATCAGCGCCGTGGCGGCGGAGACCATCTGGCGCGGGGAGACGTCCATGTAGTCGATGTCGTCCACGGTGGACAGCACCGGCTCGCCGCCGCCGCCGCGTTGGCGGCAGAGCACGAGGTCCTCGGCGAAGGAGCCGTCGTCGTTCAGCGGGGCGTTGGCCTGGGCGATCTGGGCTTCCAGCTCGTCATCGGCGGTGAGGTAGTCCACCTGCTCGGTGACGATCCCCTCCACGACCTTGCGGTACGGGGTCTCGATGAAGCCGAACGGGTTGATGCGCCCGAACGTGGCCAGCGAGCCGATGAGGCCGATGTTCGGGCCTTCCGGGGTCTCGATGGGGCACATGCGGCCGTAGTGCGACGGGTGCACGTCACGGACTTCCATGCCGGCACGGTCACGGGACAGGCCGCCCGGGCCGAGCGCGGACAGGCGCCGCTTGTGGGTCAGGCCCGCCAGCGGGTTGTTCTGGTCCATGAACTGGGACAGCTGGGAGGTTCCGAAGAACTCCTTGATCGAGGCCACCACGGGGCGGATGTTGATCAGGGTCTGCGGGGTGATCGCCTCGACGTCCTGGGTGGTCATGCGCTCACGCACGACGCGCTCCATGCGGGACAGGCCGGTGCGGATCTGGTTCTCGATCAGCTCGCCCACGGCGCGGATGCGACGGTTGCCGAAGTGGTCGATGTCGTCGACCTCCACGCGCACCTCGACGTCCTCGCCGGCGCGCTTGCCGGTGATCGTCTTCTCGTTGGCGTGCAGGGCCACGATGAAATGGACCATCTGGACGATGTCGTCCTGCGTCAGCACGGAGGCGTGCGGATCGGACAGCGGCATGTCCACGCCCAGCTTGCGGTTGAGCTTGTAACGGCCCACCTTCGCCAGGTCATAGCGCTTCGGGGTGAAGTACAGGTTGTTCAGCAGGTTCTGCGCGGCGTCCACGGCGGCGGGCTCGCCCGGGCGGAGCTTGCGGTAGATGTCCAGCAGCGCCTCGTTCTGGCCCTCGGTGGGGTCCTTCTCGAGGGTGGCACGGATGGAGTCGTACTGGCCGAACTCCTCGAGGATGCGGGACTCGGACCAGCCCATGGCCTTGAGCAGCACGGTGACCGGCTGCTTGCGCTTGCGGTCGAGGCGGACGCCGACCTGGTCGCGCTTGTCCACCTCGAGCTCGAACCAGGCGCCACGGGACGGGATGATCTTCGCGGTGAAGATGTCCTTGTCGCTGGTCTTGTCCGGGGTGCGCTCGAAGTAGGCACCGGGCGAGCGGACGAGCTGGGACACGACGACACGCTCGGTGCCGTTGATCACGAAGGTGCCCTTGTCCGTCATGAGCGGGAAGTCACCCATGAACACCGTCTGCTGCTTGATCTCGCCGGTGTTGTTGTTCATGAACTCGGCCTTGACGTACAGCGGAGCCGCGTACGTGGTGTCGCGCTCCTTGCACTCGTCGACCGGCATCTTCGGGTCCGAGAACTCCGGATCGGTGAAGGACAGGGACATGGTGCCCTGGAAGTCCTCGATCGGGGAGATCTCCTCGAAGATGTCCGCGAAGCCGGACGTGACAGCCACGGAGTCGTCGTTGATCTCGCGAGCGTGGGCCACCCGTTCGGCCCAGCGCTCGTTGCCCACGAGCCGGTCGAACGACTCGGTCTGCAGGGCCAGCAGGTCCGGGACCTCCAGCGGCTCATGAATCTTCGCGAACGAGATTCGGCCGGCACTGGCGCCGGAGCGGGGCGAGACGCCCCCGGGGAAATTAGCGGTTTCGGTATTTGAGGTGCTCGAGGCGACCAAGAGGGATCCTTCCACAGACCGTCTTTACTTCCGTGCACTCCCCCACTGGTCCACAGCACCGGGGCCCACCGCTATTTGAAGGCCAGACCGAATGCCACACCGAGATGCCCCCGGACACGACCGGTGGCATGACAAAGTGGACTTCAGGGGAGACGTAAGGAACCATACTAACTTTCGGCACGCCCGAAGTCCAGTCGGTCCTGTTCCCGTGGCTGTGAATATGCTAGGAACGCCGGACGTCAGAGGATCCCCGGGAGACCGGCGTGCGCGCCCGACCCAGTCGCCGCCCCACCACCGGCAATGTCCCGACGCCGGCCGTCACCGCTCGCTGTAGGCCCGGCCCCAGCGGGCGTTCGACCCACCGGTGCAGCAGCCACGCGGCACCCAGGATCGCGGCGAGGGTGAGGACGAGCACCACCTCGCGCGGCAGGTACGGCGAGAGCAGGGAGATCAGCCACCACCCCCACAGCTGGTGCAGGAGGTAGACCGGATAGGTCAGCTGTCCGGCCAGTGTCATCCCCGGCACCCGGAGCGAGGCCAAGGGGGTCAGCACGATGAGCGCCACCAGGACGAACAGCCCGACGACGATGGCGACGAAGGCCCAGAAGGGGTAGTCGTAGCCGGTGAGCTTAACCGTCTCGGCCTGCTGGGCCCGGGCGGACCACAGGCTGCCGGCACCCGCGTTCAGCACGAAGGCCGCCCACCGCAGCGGGGTATGGCCGAATTTGAACAGCAGGAACAGTGCCATCCCGCCGGCGAACAGGGCCGAGTACTGGGGGAAGAACACGTGCTCCACCCAGCCTATGGGCTGGCCGGCGGCATGCAGGCCGAAGTACAGCGCATTGCCGAGGATCGGCCACGCGAAGGCGAACACGAGCACCCGGCCCACCGTCATGCCGATCAGGGTGAACGCGAGGATCCAGAGGTAGAACTTCATCTCCACCCACAGGGTCCAGTAGACCCCGTCGATATGCCCGACGCCGAGGCCGCCCTGGAACATCGTCAGGTTCGCCGGGATGTCCGCCGGCGACCGCTGGGTTCCCATCTCCGGCCAGAGGACGAAGGTCAGCGTGGAGGTGGCCAGCACCGCGACCCAGTAGGCCGGGTAGAGACGCCCCACCCGGGAACCGATAAACCTCGCCGGCGACTTCCCATAGGAGGAGAGCAGGATCACGAAGCCGGAGATGATGAAGAAGAGCTGCACGCCGAGCGCCCCGACGGAGCTGAACTGGCTCAACCACGGCCACGCCTCGGCGGCCGGTTCCCCGTGGCGGCCCCAATGATCGTGGTGCCAGGCGGTCCAGTGGAAGAGCACCACGGCGAGGGCGGCGACCAGTCGGAGCCCGTCCAGCAGGGCGAGGCGGGGGCGGGGCCGATCGGCCGTCTGGTCCTGTGCCCGGCGACCTACCTGGTGGTCTGTCCGCTGACTTACCTGCTGACCAACCTGTTGATCTGCCTGGTGACCAACCTGCTGGTCTACCTCGATCCGCGGCAGTTCCGTCGTCGCGACCATGGGTCGACGCCCTCCCTCACGTACCGAGCCGCGCCACGCTCTGGTTCCCGTCCCCCGCGCGTCGGACTCTGCTTGCATCCCGTCCTTTATGATTTCGTTACCTTACGAACCCAATCTGGGCGGTTGCTGGGAATCCGATGAGAACAGGACTGAGCCGGGGTTGCTGAACCGGAATTGCTGAACCGGCATTAAAGCAGAACGGCCCCACCCTTCCCGCATGAGCGGGTCGGATGGGACCAGACTGGAAGAGACGAACAGCGGCTCAAGCCGCCGTCATCACTTGAGGGTGACGGTGGCGCCGGCGCCCTCGAGCTGCTCCTTGGCCTTGTCGGCAGTCTCCTTGTTAACGCCCTCCAGGACGGCCTTCGGAGCGGAGTCGACGAGGTCCTTGGCTTCCTTCAGACCCAGGGAGGTCAGTGCACGGACCTCCTTGATGACGCCGATCTTCTTGTCGCCGGCGGCCTCGAGGACCACGTCGAACTCGGACTGCTCTTCCTCGGCCTCAGCGGCAGCGGCAGCCGGAGCGGCGCCGGCAGCGGCGACCGGAGCGGCAGCGGTCACTTCGAACTTCTCTTCGAAGGCCTTGACGAACTCGGACAGCTCGATGAGGGACAGCTCGGAGAAGGCCTCGAGCAGCTCTTCGGTGGACAGCTTAGCCATGGTGGGCTCCTTTACTTCCGTGTGATCACGGATGAGTTTTCACGGATGTGATGGTGTGGGGTGGCCGCAAGAGCGACCGGGGTGGTGTTACTCGGCGGCCGGCGCAGCTGCGCCACCCTGCTCCTCGACCTTCGCGCGCAGGGCTTCCACGGTGCGGACAGCCTGCGAGAGGGGGGCCTGGAACATGTAGGCGGCCTTGGTCAGGTTGCCCTTCATGGCACCTGCCAGCTTGGCCAGCAGAACCTCGCGGGACTCAAGGTCCGCCAGCTTCTTCATGCCGGCCTCATCGAGGAACTGGCCCTCCATGTAGCCGCCCTTGACGACCAGGGCCTCGTGGTCCTTGGCAAAGTCACGCATCGCCTTGGCCGCGTCCACCGGATCACCGGAGACGAAGGCAATAGCGGACGGGCCGGTCATCTTGCCCTTGAAGGCATCGACGCCGGCCTGATCGGCCGCAATCTCGGTCAGCGTGTTCTTCACCACGGCGTAGGTCGCATTCTCACCGAGTGCACGGCGGAGCTGCTTGAGCTCGGCCACGGTGAGACCACGGTACTCCGTCAATACTGCTGCGGTGGAGGTGCGGAAGAGTTCCGCCAGCTCCGCCACAACAGCGTTCTTTTCAGACGTCGCCATGGCACTCCTTCCATTGCTGTGGGGCCGGTACCCCCTGACAATGAAAAACGCCCCGTGCAGGTGCACAGGGCGTGGCGTTGACGTCACGGCGGACCTGGGTCCAGCCATCCTTCAAGCGTTGCTCGGTTTCACCTGCGCAGGTCGCCTCCATCGGGAGAGCTTTACGGACGGGCATCCAGAGGTTCAGGGAACATCCGGGTACCTGCCGACCGGCGGTCTTTGGTGCAACCGATCTTAGGCCCGACGCCGGCCATTCACCAAATCGGGCGGGTCCGGTTCCCCAGATGGTCAGCTCCTCACCGGCGCACCGTGGACAGGTTGGGGGCCGAGGAGGGGGACGGGGACGGGGACGCCGGACCGGTCGAGCCACGGACCTGTAGCCCCGAAGCCAGCCGGAGCTGGTGCACGGTCCGCTCTCCCGCCATGCGGGCCAGCAGCAGGTCCACGGCCGCCCGGCCGGCCTGCTCCACGGGCGCGTCCACACAGGTCAGACCCGAATGCACGAAGTCGGAGCCATAGGTGTTGTCGTAGCCGACCACGGAGACATCCCCTGGGACGTCCACACCGTTGGCGAGCAGGTGCCGGAGGATGCCGACGGCCAGCTGGTCGTTGTAGCCGATGATGGCGGTCGGCCTCCGAGCCCAGGCCAAGGCAGCCGCGGCGGCACCCTGTCCGATCAGCGGTTTGAACGGCCCCGTGGTGATCAACTCGATCCCCAAGGCCTGGGCCACCTCGTCCTGGGCCTTCTGGCGCAGGACGTTGCTCCACGCATTGTGCGGCCCCGCGCAGTACACGATCTTCCGGTGCCCCAGGGCATGCAGGTGTTCGATCAGATGCCGACTGGAATCGGCGTCCCCGGCCACCACGGAGCTGATGCCCGCCACCTCCCGGTTGAACAGCACCAGAGGCCGACGCCGCGCCATCTCCCGCAGCTCGGCATCAGAGGTCCAGCGGGCCGCGGCGACCACACCGTTCGCATCCCCGGTCAACCGCTCCAGGTGCGTCCGCTCCATGGTGGCGGACTCCTCGGCATCGCCCAGGGTCACCAGAAAACCCGCGGAGCGCGCCTGACTGACGGCGCCCTTGAGCAGGTCAGCGAAGAAGGGGTTGGCCAGGTCCTGCACCAGGAGGTTCACCGCGCGAGAGGCGGGGGCCGGGGTCACGGCCGCCGCACGCGGGGGCTCACGCCGGTATCCCAGCCGGGCGGCCGCATCCATGACCCGCTCCACCGTCTGGAAGTTCACCCGGTCGGGCCGCGTGAACGCGCGGGATGCCGTGGACGGGGCCACACCGGCCGCCCGGGCCACGTCTTCAAGGCGAACCCTCGCCGCAGCGGCATCGTCCCGTTCAACATCCATGGTGTTGTCAACTTTTCGCGTGAGGTGGAGGGTGCCGGCGTCGTCCCACCCGGGACGGAGGGCACCGACTGGACATGCAGGATCTTTCCACTCTTTGCCGCGATTCGTCCAGCATGTATTTTTCGCCGATCCGCCTGGTGACGGGCCACAAGGGACGAAATCCGCGTCACAGCCCTTTCATTTCCGCAATTTTTGGCAATCGACTGGCAATCACTTTCGGTTCATGCCATTCTTCTGTCCACCCTGCCGGTGTGAGCGTCATCACCGCCCACGCCGACGGCACATCACCGCACCCGTCTTAACCCGACTTATCCCCGAGTTATCCCCCAAGGAGCCGGACATGAAACAACGCACCCTGATGACTTCCGCGGCCACCCTGGCCGCCGCCGGACTGCTGCTGTCCGGTTGCGCCTCGAACTCCGGAGGCGGAGGCGGAGGCGACGAGTTCCCAACCGAGGACATCCGCCTCGTCGTGCCCTGGGCCGCCGGCGGCTCGGGCGACCTCTCCGCCCGCACCCTGGCCCCGCTGCTCGAGGATGAGCTCGGCGTCAGCGTCATCGTGGAGAACCGCCCCGGCGCGAACGGCTCCGTGGGCTACAACTGGCTCAAGGAGCAGGAGCCGGACGGCTACAACCTCTCCATGCTGGGAGCCGAGGTGGCCACCCTCCAGTTCATGGACTACGACATCGCCCCGGCCGACTACGCCTTCCTCGGCAAGATCCTCGAGGGCCCCGGCGCGATCGCCGTCAAGGCGGACAGCCCCTACGAGACGCTGCAGGACCTGATCGATGCCGCGAAGGCGGCTCCGGGCGAGATCACCTACTCATCCCCCGGCGTCGGTTCCGTGTGGGACAACCCCGCCCAGGGCTTCCAGGAGATGGCCGGCATCGAGCTGACCAACGTCCCCTATGACGGCTCCGCCCCCTCGATCGCCGCCGCGGCGGCCGGTGACGTGGACTTCTCCATCGATGCCATGGGCTCCCAGAAGGCCCAGGTGGACGGCGGCGAGCTACGCTACCTGGCTGTCCTGGCGGAGGAGCGCGTGGAGGAATTCCCGGACGTGCCCACCGCGGCCGAGCAGGGCGTCGACCTGCAGAACGCCTCCTTCACGGGGCTGATGGCTCCTGCCGGAACCCCGGACGACGTCGTCCAGACCCTCTCGGACGCCATCGTGGCGGCCACGGAGGACGAGGACTACCAGTCCGTCATCGAGCAGTCCAACCTGGTCCCCGTCTCCGTTCCGGCCGGGGAGTTCACCGAGTTCATCCAGGCCGAGGAAGAGCGCTACGGCCCCTGGATCGAGCTCGCGAAGTCCAAGCAGGGCTAATCGTGTCCCCGACTGACACTTCTGGTTTCACGACCGGTTCCACGACCGGCTCCACATCCGGTTCCACTATGGGTTCTTCTGCCGGGACCGCGGAACGTCCGGGTGACCATCCGGAGGATCTGGTCCTGCTGAAGAACCTGCCGTACCGGCTGCGGGAACTGATTCCCGTGGTCGCGTCGATCGGCCTCGGGATCACGATCCTCGTCTTGGTCGGTGGCATCACCGACCGGGGCGGGGACGCCCTGGGCCCACGGTTCTGGCCGACCATGCTCGCCTGGGCACTCATCGGGCTCGGCGTCCTGCTGGTGTTCACGAACGTGCTGCGCGGGGTCCGTCCCTCAGACATCCCCGAGGACATGAACTGGACCGGGATCGGCCGGATGGCGGCGACCTTCGCCGTGCTGATCGGTTACCTGCTGCTGTTCAACGTCCTGCAGTTCTGGCTGATCACCATGGTCGTCACCGTGGTGCTGCTCTTGCTCTACGGCATCCGGAACTGGAAGGTCCTCGTCTTCCTCCCGATCATCATCGGTGCCCTGCTGCACCTCTTGTTCATCGTCCTCTTGAAGGTGCCCCTGTGATCCCCGAACTCCTTCTCCAGCTGCCGCAGCTGCCGCAGCTGCCTCAACTGCCGCAATTGCCGCAACTGCCCCTGCCCATCGCGGCGAACGCCGTCACCGACGGCATCGGCGTGGTCCTGCAGTGGGACACCCTGCTGTACATCGGCCTGGGCATGCTCGTGGGCATGCTGGTCGGCGCGTTCCCCGGCGTCACGGCCACCATGGCCGTGGCCCTGGCCTCCGGCTTCACCCTGACCATGGATCCCATCCAGGGCCTGGCCGTGCTGCTGACGATCTACGTGGCCGCGCAGTTCGGCGACCGGGTACCGGCCATCCTCATCAACACCCCCGGCACCCCGGCCTCGATCGCGACCACCTTCGACGGCTACCCCCTGGCCAAGCAGGGGAAGGCGGGCCTGGCGATGACCGCCTCCGCCTTCGGCTCCGCGTTCGGCATGATCATCGGCATCATCGTGCTCTCGCTGTTCGCCATCCCCCTGGCCGGCCTCGCCCGCCAGTTCGGGCCACCGGAGATGTTCGCCCTGGTGGTCTTCGGACTGACGATGATGATCGGCGTCTCCTCCGGCCGCATCTTCAAGGGACTGGTCGCCGGCGCCTTCGGCCTGCTGCTGGCCACCGTGGGCCGTGACCCGATCACCGGTGACCAGCGCTTCACCCTGGACATCCTGGAGCTCAACGGCGGAGTGCCCTTCATCCCCGTGATCATCGGCCTGTTCGGTGTGGCCGAGGTCCTCAACCAGATGGTCACCCACCGCCGCAACGCGGTCCAGGACAAGCCCATCAGTCAGTTGGGACAGTGGATGCCGGACCGGGCGATGTTCCGCCGGCTGATCAAGCCCATGGGCATCGGCGCCGGCACCGGGTCCGTGGTGGGCCTGGTCCCGGCCGTCGGCGGGGACATCGCCGGCATCATCGCCTGGGACAACGCCAAGCGCTTCTCCAAGCGCAAGGAGGAGTTCGGCAAGGGCTCCATCGAGGGCCTGACCTCCGCCGACACCTCGTCCACCGCCACCCTCGGCGGTTCCGTCACCACCACCATGGCCCTGGGCGTGCCGGGCGACTCGGTCATGGCCGTCCTGATCGGCTCCATGATGATCTGGGGCATCCAGCCGGGCCCGGCCCTGTTCACCAACGATCCATCGCTGGTCTACACCCTGGCAACGATCCTGCTGGTGGCAACCGTGCTCTCGCTGGGCCTGTCCCTGGTCCGCATGAAGTCGATGGTGAAGCTGCTGGAGCTGAAGAACCAGTACCTCTGGATCATCATCCTGGTGTTCTGCATGGTCGGCACCTACTCCATCAGCAACTCGGTCTTCGACGTCTTCGTCATGCTGATCATGGGCCTGATCGGGTTGTTCATGCTCCGCTTCGGTTTCCCCGCCGGACCAGCCGTCCTCGGCCTGATCCTCGGTCCCCTCGCGGAATCCAACCTGCGGCGCACCCTGATCGGCGACGGTTGGACCGGATTCCTCACCAGCCCCATCGCCCTGGTGCTCTTCGCCATCTCGGCCGCAGCACTCCTGCTGCCCCCGCTGCGCCAGATGCGCCTGCGCCGCAAGCAGGCGCTGAAGGACAAGGACGAGGGACTGTCCGTCCTGATCCCCTGACCGGGATCTCCACCACCAACACCAACACCACCACGACGACGGCGCCCCCTTCCATCAGGAAGGGGGCGCCGTTGCCTGTCGTCACCTCAGGTGACCTCCCGGCTGGGGATCCGTGCCAGTGCCGTATTGTGGCCGCACTGGTGGCCGTACTAGTGGCCGTACGTGTCCGCATCCAGCCGCGGCCCCTCGCCGGTGTCCAGGGCGTCGATGACCGCCACGTCCTCCGCGGTGAGCTCGAAGCCGAAGACCTCGAGGTTCTCCTGCTGGCGCCCGCGGTTGGCCGAGCGGGGAACGACCAGGCGGCCCTGCTGCAGGTGCCAGCGCAGGACGACCTGCGCCGGGGTCCGCTCCAGCCGGGCGGCGATCCCGGTCACCTCTGGCGTGCCCAGGACCTCGCCCCCGCGGGCCAGCGGGCTGTAGGCCGCCGTGCGCACGCCTGCCGCCGCATGGGCCGCCTGGGCCTGACGCTGGGCGCACCGGGGGTCCAGCTGGACCTGGTTGACCGGCGGGACCAGCCCGGCGTCGAGCACGCGGTGCAGGTGGGCCGGCGTGAAGTTGGAGACGCCCCAGGCACGGATGAGCCCCGTCTCCACGAGCGTCGCGAGCGACTCACAGGTCTGGACGTACCGATCCTGGTCCGGATTGGGCCAGTGGATCAGCAGGAGGTCCAGGTGGTCCAGTCCCATCCGCTCCAGGGAGGCCTCCGCGGCCCGGCGCAGCGTGGCGACATCGCCATGGGACTCCCGGTTGAACTTGGTGGTCACGAAGACCTCGTCCCGTGGCAGGCCGGACTCGCGGACGGCAGCACCGACCGCGTCCTCATTCCCGTAGTTCTGGGCCGTGTCCACCTGCCGATAGCCCAATTCCAGGGCCTGCAGGACGGACGCGGTGCACTCCGCCCCGGTCAGGGGCCAGGTGCCGAACCCCACGGCGGGGATACTGACGCCGTCGACTCCGGTCCCGGTCAGTGTGTGGTTCTGGTCAACGGTGGTCATGCGAAGTCCTCTCGGATGGGCGGTCTCAGACCAAGGTCAGCGGGCCGATCGGCTCAGAACACCACCGGCTTGCCGGTGCGGGAGGATTCATACACCGCCAGCAGGATGCGCAGGGACTTGGTGGCCTCCTCGCCCGTCACGGCGGGGGTGCCGCCGGTGCGGACGGCGTCCACGAAGTCGGCCACCTGGGCCCGGTGCCACGGGATCAGGGCACCGTTGATGGTGGCCAGGTCCACGTTGGGGTTGAGCGAGGACGGCCAGGTCTCCTGGGCACCGACACTGTCCCCGGCCGCCCAGATGTCCACCCGGCCGTCGGTGCCCTCCGGGAACTCGGTCACCTGCGCGGTGGCGCCCGTGGAACCGGTGACGCGCACCTGGACGCCCAGTGACGGGGTGACGGCGGTGGAGGCCTGCACGGTGGCGATGGCCCCGGAGGCGAACCTCAGGGTCGCCACGGCCGAGTCCTCCACCTCGATGTGGTCGCCGTGCACGAAGGTCGCCATGTGCCCGTGCACCTCGACCACCTCGCCCATGAACCACTGGAGCAGGTCGATGTAGTGGATGCCCTGGGTCATCAGCACCCCGCCGCCGTCCGAGGCCCAGGTGCCCCTCCAGGCGGTGGCGGAGTAGTACTCGGGTTCCCGGTGCAGCAGCACGGAGCAGTGGCCGAGGATCGGGGTGCCCAGCGTCCCGTCGTCGATGGCCGCCCGGATCCGCTGGGCGGCGGGCCAGAACCGGCGCTGGAACAGCACGCCGAAGGTCACGGAGGCCTCGCGGCAGGCGGCCACCATCCGCTCGGCGGCCGCGAGGTCGATCGCGATGGGCTTCTCGCACAGCACGTGCACACCCGCGGCGGCGGCCTCCGTGACGACGGCCTCGTGGGTGGGGTGCGGGGTGCACACCGAGATCAGGTCGATCCCGCAGCCGTCCGCACCGCGCCAGGCCAGCAGGTCCGTGACGGACCCGAAGGCGTGCTCGATCCCGTGGGCCGCGGCGACCGCACCGGCCCGCTCGGCGTCGATGTCACACACGGCCACCACCTCGACGTCCTGCAGGGCGCGGTAGGCCTCCAGGTGGTTGCGGAAGATCGCACCGCCTCCGGCGATGCCGACGCGCAGAGTGCGGACGGCCGACCCGGCGGTGGGTCCAGTGGCGCTCATGCGTGGACGTCCTCCGCACCGGTCTCCCCGCCGAGACCGGCTTGGGAGAGATGGGTCCGGGAGAGATGCCGGCCTGCGGCATAGGCGCGGGTCACCGCCGAGCCGATCGTGGCCCCGCCGCCGGGATAGGCGTCCTTGAAGACGGTCGCCGAGCAGTTGCCGGCGGCATACAGTCCGGGCAGCGGGGCCCCGTCCCAGTCCAGGACCCGTCCGTCCAGGTCGGCGCGCAGTCCGCCCGCGGTGCCCAGGGCGCCGGGATGCAGCTGCACGGCGTAGAACGGTGGGGCCGCGAGGGGCGCCAGGCAGGGATTGGGGAGGTTCTGAGGGTCTCCCAGGTGCCGGTCCTGGGCGGAGGACCCGCGGCCGAACTCGGGGTCCTCACCGCGTTCCGCCGCCGGGTTGAATCGGGCCACGGTCTCCTCGAGGCCGGCCGGGTCCACCCCGATGATCTGCGCCAGCTCGGCCAGGGTGTCCGCCCGGACCAGCCAGTCCGGCGCCTCGGCCGGCTCGGCGAAGACCGGGTTCCCGGCGACGGGGTACCGGGAGACGAACCTCGAGTCCATCACCAGGTAGGCCGGGATGTTGGCGTACTGGGAGGTCGCGGGGTCGATGTTCGCGAAGACCCGGGAGAAGTCGTGGTAGTTCAGGGCCTCGTTGACGAAGCGCCGGCCGGCGGAGTTCACCACGATGCCGCCGGGCAGGGTGGCCTCCACGTTGCCCATCCGGCCCGAGGGCCGGCCGTCGTAGGTGGCACCGTGGGCGGTGATCACCGGCACGCCCCAGATGTCCGTGGTCTCCGTGAAGGAACCGCCCACGGACAGACCCAGCTTCAGTCCGTCCCCGGCATTGCTCGGCGCCGAGATCGGGGTGACGGGGAACTTCAGCAGGGTGCCGGTCAGTTCGGGCGACCATTCGAAGCCGCCGGAGGCGATGACCACGGATGTGGCCGCGATCTCCCGCTCTCCGGCCACGGTCACCTGCCAGCCGCCGGTTTCAGTACTGGTAGCTGTGCCGGCAGCACGCCGCAGTCCCGTGGCCGGGGCAGAAGCCGCGATCACGACGCCGGCCTCCCAGGCCGAGGCGGTCAGGGCACCCGCCAGCGCCCCGCCCATCGTGCGCACCCCGCGCTCGGCGCGGCCGGTGAGCAGCGCGGGATCGGGAGCCGCGCCATGCAGCTGGTCGCGCTCGTCCATGGTGATCAGCGGCAGGTACGTGGGCGGGCGCAGGGCCTCGGCCAGTCCGGGCACCACCGAGGGGTCGAACTCCCGGTGGTCCAGGCCCCGCCCACCCGGCGTGGCTCCCGGCCACTCCATGTGGTAATCGGGGCGGAACAGGGGCGCATAGTCCACCCTGGTGTTCGCATCCAGGAAGCGGACCGCCTCGGCGGCGGTGGAGACGTACCAGGAGATCTCCTCCTCGGAGAGCTTCCCGGCCGTGGCCGCCCGCACATAGGCGGCGGCATCCTCATCACTGTCCGAGAAGTCACGAGCGCCCATCAGATGGTTGTTCGGCGCCCACATCACCCCGCCGCCGGCCGCCGTGGTCCCGCCCAGCCGGTCCGCCTTCTCCAGCACCAGCACGGAGGCTCCAGCCTGGCGGGCCACCAGGGCCGCTGTCATCCCGGCGCCACCGGAGCCGATGACGACCAGGTCATAGCGCTCGGCGAGCTCCGGAACCGGAGTGAGGAGGGAACGGGTCTCCACTGCGTCGGTCATGGTCGGCTGGCTCCTTCAGGGATCTCAGGGAATTCAGAACGTTCAGGGAAGTCGATCGCGATCTTCCCGACGCCGGCCGTGGGGTCCACGAGGGTCTCGAAGGCGGCGTCCAGGTCCGCGAACGCGAACCGGTGGGTCAACAGCCGTCCGATGCTGTCCTGGTGGCGGTCCAGCAGGTCCAGCGCCTGGCCGATGAGGTTCTGTGAGTTGCGCGAGCCGAGCAGGTCGATCTCCTTGACCGGCAGGGTGCGCAGGGTCAGGCGCAGTTCCGCGTCGGAGATGCCGACACAGACGACGCGGCCGGCCGTGGCCACCAGGTCCACCCCGGTGGCCACCGAGGCGGGGGCGCCGGTGGCGTCGATGACCAGGGACGGACCGTCGCCGCGGGTGAGCTGGTCCAGCTCGGTCCGCTGCGCCGCCGTCGGGAAATCCCCGGGAGTGACGGTGAAGGTGCGGTCTGCGCCGAGGGCCGTGGCCAGCGCCAGCCGGGACGGGTTCATGTCCGAGACGGTGACGTCACAGCCGAGGTCCTTGAGGTAGACGGTGGCCAGGAGGCCGATCGGCCCGGCACCGGAGACGAGGACCTTCTCGCCGGCCTGGGCGCGGCCGCGGTTGACGGCCTGCATGGCGATGGAGGTCGGCTCGGACATCGGTGCCAAGGACAGTTCCAGGCCGTCCGGAACCCGGTACAGCTTCTCCAGCGGGACGGCCTGCTCGGTCACCAGCGAGCCGTCCTCGTAGCAGCCGTAGACGCTCATGTGCCGGCAGGCGTTGACGCGCCCGATGGAGCAGGCGTGGCACAGCCCGCAGTAGAACATCGGGGAGATGGCCACCCGGTCGCCCACGGCCCAGCCGCCGGTCCCCGAGCCCGTGTCCGAAGGATCGAGAGCGACGATGGTGCCGGCAGCCTCATGGCCCTGGATGATCGGCAGCTCGGTGGCGTAGTCGTCATCCCAGATGTGCGCATCGGTACCGCAGAGGGTCACGGAGGCCATCCGGATGACCGCCATGCCGGGCGCCGGCACCGGTGCCGCGATGCTGCGGTACTCGATGGTGCGGCGGCTCGTGGTCACGGCTGCGGTCGCCATGCGGGCGGTGCCGGCAGCGCTGGCGGCAGCGCTGGCGGCGGGATCGGTGCTGGTTGCCGGGGCGGGGGTGGTCGAGGTCATGAGATTACTCGGCACCCTCGATCGAGCCGAAGGCGATGTTCCACTTGCGCACCGTGCGCTCGGCGACGAACCCGCCCTGGAAGAACGGGTCGCCGTCCATGACCGAGGAGACCTCGTCCACGGACTCGCCCTTGATGATCAGCAGGGCGCCCAGCGGATCACCCTCGGTCAGCCGACCGGAGACCAGGAGCGTGCCCTGCTCGTGGAGACCGGAGAGGAACTCCACATGGGACGGACGGGTGGCGACCATCTCCTCGGTCTCGGGGACGTAGGCGTAGGTGACGGCGTAGGCGGCCATGGGTGCAGCTCCTCGGGTCGATGCACGCCGGCCTTGTGACCGGCATTACAGACCATCGTGCCGGGAGGAGGCCCTCCTCCGCCTCCACATTCCCATTGAATGGCAATGCGGAGCGCTCGACGGCCGTCAGATCGCCAGTCCGACCGGCCGTCAACCCCAACACCAGCCCAGCCCAGCCTTCAGGAGGGCTCCCAACCCGCAGTCTTCCCCCGTGAGCCCATCTGGCGGGACAGTCCCCTCGCCGCAGCCAGCAGGACGGGGACCTGGATCTGGAGGTTGATCTGGTCCACCTCGGCCACGATCGAGATGGCGCCCAGGACCCGGCCACCCGGTCCGAAGACGGGTGCGGCCGTCCCCGAGGAGCCGGACACGGTGACCCCGCGCAGGTGGGCATAGCCGTCGGTGCGGGCCTGCGCGAGTCGACGGCGCAGCCCCACCTCGGTGATGCCGGAATTGCGCGTGGCCCGGTCCCAGGTCGAGGTGAGGTACCGCTCCTGCAGCTGGCGCGGTGAGTGCGCCAGGATGGCCAGTCCCGGGGCCGTGGAGAGCACCGGCAACCGGCCCGCGACCTTGGTCAGGTCCGTCGGCACGTCCTTGCTGATCAGTCGTTCCAGATAGATGATCGTGCCGTCGTCGTGGTCCATGATGGCCAGCGAGGTGTTCTGGCGTTGGGTGACGTGCACGGCCTCCATGAACGGCAGCGCCGCCTGGCCGAACTCCTGATAGGTGGAGCTGCGCTGGCCCAGTTCCCACAGCACCAGGCCGATCCGGAACCGGCCGTCCGGGGTGCGCCGCAGCAGCCCCTCCTCGGCCATGTCCCCCGCCAGGCGGTGGGCGGTGGAGGTGGACAGGCCCGTGCGGACGGCCAGCTCGGAGGCCGTGAGTTCCGGGTGGTCGGTATCGAAGGCATGCAGCACCCGCACCAGGCGCTGGATGAGCGATTCGCCCGAACGTGAGTTGGCCATCAGGAGCCCCCACTCCGGGTGGCCTGCAACGGCGTCTGAGACGGCGTCCGGTGCGATGTCCTCGGCGAGGTCCGGAGCGAGGTCCGCAGCGTGCTGGAGGAGGCCAGCACCAGGGCCAACAGCGTGATGACTGCCCCGGTCATGACCTGCCAGGTCACCTCGGCGCCGTGCGTGGGCCATACCGCGTCCACCACCAGTGACCCGGCCAGCTGGCCGGCGACGAGCCCGAGGGTGAACAACAGCGAGCCGATGGTCCGCGTCAGCAGGGCTCCGCCGATCACCACCACGGAACCCAGCAGGCCGCCGGTGTAGTACCACCAGTCCCCCGGGCCCCAGGGCAGCCGGGCCAGGCCACCGGCCGCGATCTGCGGTGCGGCCACGGCCAGCAGAGCCAGCGTCCCGATCAGGTAGTTGAACAGCACGAGCGGCTCGACCCGGCCGACGGCTGCACCCATCACCGCGTTCATCGCCATCTGGGGCGGCTGGAGCAGGCCGCCGGCGAGGACGATCAACAGGGGCAGGCCGAGGGCCAGCAGCAGCTCCGGGTCCGGGGCCGTCCCCGGACCCACTCCGAACCCACCCCCGAACAGGCGCGGGGAGAGCGCCAGCCCGACGCCGGCCAGTCCCGCGAGCACGCCCACCGCCCTCCGCAGGCTCAGACGGTGGCGCCCGGAGGGCACCCACCCGAGCGTGTCCATCAGCGTCGAGGAGAGCATCTGGCCGGAGATGAAGACGAGGGAGAACAGTGCAACGCCCACGAGGTCCACGGTGACGGCCTGTCCGTACACGGCGAAGGCGCCGAGGAGCCCCGAGAAGACGAACACCCACGGGAACCGCCCCGTGGCCGCACCTCGGACCAGCTCGACCACCCCGCGGCGGTTCGCCCGGACCAGGCCGTTGACGAGCAGCATCAGCACCAGGCCGGAGCCGAAGGTCACCGTCGCGGCCAGGGAGGCATCCCCCAGCTCGGCCCTCAGGGCTCCGGTGATCCGGGCCTGAATTGCAATCGCCACGCCGCCGGCCAGCGCCAGGAGCAGTGACAGGGTCCTGCCCATGGGTGTGCCTCCTCGTCAGGTGGTCAGTCGGTCCCGGCCGCGTGGCGTGCGGCCACCCAGCCGAAGGTCATGCCGGCACCGACCTGGGAGCCGGCCCCCGGGTATTCGCTGCCCATGACGGAGGCGGCATCATTGCCGGCAGCGTACAGGCCTTCGAGCGCCGCGCCGTCACGGCCCACCACCTGGGCCTGCGTGTTGATCCGAATCCCGTAGGCGGTGGCCAAGGGGGTCGGGACCACGGCCACGGCGTAGAACGGCCCCTGCCGAATCGGTCCGATGTTCGGGTTCGGCGTGTGCTCCGGGTCCCCGGCCACCCGCCCGAACATCAGCTCTCCCTTCTGGAAGTCCTCGTCCACACCGGTCTCGGCGAAGCCGTTGTACCGGCGCACGGTCTCCTCGAGGCCGGCGGGGTCCACGCCGATCCCCTCGGCCAGCTCCCGCAGGGTGGAGCCGCGGTGGAGGTAGCCGTCGTCGATGTACTTCTGCAGCATCGCGGCGGGCAGGTGCGGCATGGTGATCATGCCCAGCCCGTACTTCGCCAGGGTGCTGGAGTCCACCACGAGCCAGGCCGGGACGGTCGGCACCGTCTGGTGCGATGCATACATGGCCCGCACGAAGCGGTGGTAGGAGTGCGATTCGTCCACGAAGCGCCGGCCGGCGGCGTTGACGGCGATCAGGCCGGGCTTGGCCCGGTCCCAGATGTGCGGGAAGACCACGGTGGAGCCGTCCGCCCGGGTCCCGATCGAGGACGGGAACCACAGCGCGTTCTCGCCGTTGTCTGTTCCCGCCGCCGCACCGACCGCCTCGCTCAGGCGCAGGGTGTCACCCGTGGCGCCCTCCCCGGCACGGGAGAATTGCGGCGTGGGCTCGGGCAGGAACTTCTCCCGCAGCTCGGGGCTCTGGGCGAACCCGCCCGCGGCCAGCACCACTCCGCGCCGGGCCCGGATCCGCAGCTCGCGGCCCCCATGGCCCACGACGGCGCCCGTCACCCGGTCCTGGTCCCGCAACAGCTCCGTGGTGTAGGCGTTGCGCCACACCTCCCCGCCCCGGCCGAGCACCTCGGCGTACATGCGGGCCACGAGGGCATTGCCCATCACCAGCCGGGTGCCGCGCGGATTCCGGACCATGTCCAGGGCCCAACGCGCCCCCAGGCCCAGGGCCGTGGCGCCGGCCTTCGCCGTCTTGCCGGCCTTCTTGGAGAACAGGCCCAACAGGGTGCCGACCTCGGCCCGGCGCAGCATCATGGTCCCGCCCATGAGCGCGAACTCGGGCACCGGCGGCCGGACGTGGCGGAAGCGGTTCCGGCCCAGCGTGCGGCCGTCGAAGGGCTCCGGCTCCAGGGCGCGTCCGGTCTGGCCGGTCTCCGGCAGCTCCGAGTGGTAGTCCACCACGGCGGGTGACCGCCGGAACGTCACCCCCAGGTCCTCCATGTAGCGCAGCATCGCGGGACCGTTGTCCAGGTACGCCTGGCGCAGCGCCTTGTCCGACTTGTCCCCCACCAACCGGTCGAGGTAGCGCTCGGCCTTGTCGGCGTCGTCGGTGATGCCGTCCTCACGCTGGAAGTGGTTGTTGGGGATCCAGCAGGTCCCGGCCGAGTAGGCCGTGGTGCCGCCGATGTAGTCGGTCTTCTCCAGGACCAGCACGGTGAGCCCCTCCTGGACACCCGTCAGGGCGGCGGCGAGACCCGCGGCACCGGTGCCGAGCACCAGGAGGTCCACCTCGTGATCCCACGGCGCGAGCGTCGGAATCGTCTGTGCGGAAGGGTTCTCGGTCATGGGCCTGCCTTGTTCTGCCTGAGTTTGCGTTGGTCTGCGTTCTGCCCAGGTCTGCATAGTGCCTAGGCCTGCGTTCTGCCCAGGTCTGCGTCGAGTCGGGATATGGCACCGCGCCCGTGACGCGGCTCACGGTCCATCGTCACCCACGTCCACCGAAGCCGGGAGGTTGATTCCCATTGAATAGGAACTGCGGGAGCTTCTATGCGGGAGCTTCTATCAGGCCTTCTTCTGCCAGGCGGGATGGGTGGCCACCGGCACGAATCCCAGCTCCTGGTTGGCGCGCAGGATTGCCCCGTTCTCGGCGGCGTTCCAGGTGTAGAGGCGTTCGGTCTCAGACCTCAGCCGCAGCAGTTGCGAGACGTTGACGGCCTTGAGCAGCACCGCCAGTCCCCGGCCCCGGTGCTCCGGGTGGACCAGGGTGTTGCCCTGGTAGGCCGCCTGGGGCAGGTCGGCGAAGGTCTCGATGTCCGAGTGCCCGACGAGCTGCCCGGTCGACCGGTCGCGGGCCGCCGTCGTGATGAGGGTCAGTCCCATCTCCCGGCGGGCCCGCTCCTCGGCTCGCAGCCGGGGCACATCCCAGTGCTCTGCCACCCGCTCCAGGGCCCCGGCGGGCGCCTCGGCCGCCATCCGGCCGAGCAGCCCGGCCATCGATCCGGCATCCTCCTCCGGGCAGGCCCCCTCCCAGCCGACCAGGTCATAGCCGTGCTCCTCGGCGGCTCCGGAGCCGGATTCGGCCACCAGGGCGGCACCGGCTGCCTCCCGTAGGTCCAGCACGGACGCCCACTCCACCTGGGCCAGCTCGTAGCCGTGGGCGGCGGCGAACGCCGCATCCGGCGCCTGCCAGCGGACCCGGTCCCGGCCGGCGTCGGGCACCGATTCCGCAGGTGTCCGGACCACCGGGGTCAGTCCGGTCTCCAGCGAGGTGCCTGCGACGAACACCGGGCCGGATCCGACGGCGGCCGGGTCCAGCAGGGCGTTGTCCGTCCAGGACTGCAGCACGGTGCGTCCCCGCCGCACCGCTTCGGCCTCAGCCTCGCGCAGCAGGGCGGACCCCACCCCACGACGCCGGAAGTCGGGGTGCACGGCCACGTGCACCTCGGCGGCGGTGGGCTGGGCATCCGCCGAGGCTCCCGGCTCCCAGGGCAGGCTCAGGGCGGCGTAGCCGATGATGCGGTCCGGACGGTCCCCGGTCAGGGGCTCCCGGGCGACGGCGTAGGAGGTGCGTACGTCATCCCGGGACGTGGCGCCGGCCAACTGGTTCTCCGGGGAGACGTAGAAGTCGTTGTTGCCCCAGAACAGGGACGTCACCAGGTTGGCGAGTTGCGTGACCTGCAGGAAGTCCGCCGTGGGGGGCGGCATCGGCAACCGCGTCTGGTCCAGGGCGTCGGGAAGGTCCAGCCATTCGATCCTCATGGTGTTCATGATGCCGCACCGGGCTGTGTGACCGTGTGCATCAACGCACCAGGGCCGGAACCGCGATCTCTCGCTGGTTCCGGCCCTGATGATGAAGCTGGTGGTGAAACTGACTTGAAGCCAGTGCTTCGACCTGAGATCAGGCCTGAGCTGACGCCTCGGTCTCGATCTTGACCACGTTCGGGTCCACCCGGATGCCGGGGCCGAAGGTCGTCGAGATGGTGGCCTTGGAGATGTACCGGCCCTTGGACGCGGACGGCTTCAGGCGCAGCACCTCCTCCAGGGCAGCGGCGTAGTTCTCGGTCAGCTTGTCAGCATCGAAGCTGGTCTTGCCGATGATGAAGTGCAGGTTCGAGTGCTTGTCGACGCGGAAGTCGATCTTGCCGCCCTTGATGTCGGTCACGGCCTTGGCCACGTCCGGGGTAACCGTGCCGGTCTTCGGGTTCGGCATCAGGTTGCGCGGGCCGAGGACCTTGCCGAGACGGCCGACCTTGCCCATCATGTCCGGGGACGCCACGGCGGCGTCGAAGTCGGTCCAGCCGCCCTGGACCTTGGCGATCAGGTCGTCCGAGCCCACCCAGTCGGCGCCGGCGGCCTCGGCCGCTGCGGCCTTGTCACCGGTGGCGAAGACGACCACGCGGGCGGTCTTGCCGGTGCCGTGCGGCAGGTTGACGGTGCCGCGCACCATCTGATCGGCCTTACGGGGATCGACGCTCAGGCGGAACGCGACCTCCACGGTGGCGTCCGACTTGGACGGGTTGGTGTCCTTGGCCAGGGCGATGGCCTCGACGGGACCGTAGATGTCCTCGCCGATCTTCTCCTGAGCCGCCTTGTATGCTTTGCTGCGCTGTGCCATCTGCTTGTTCTCCTTATGCAGTCGTGGTCTGCGGGTCGCGCGCGACCCTGCCACTGGAATGTGCTGTGTTGCCGTGCTGAAAAGAGGTGTCTCCGTCAGCCTTCGACGGTGATGCCCATGGAGCGGGCGGTGCCGGCGATGATCTTGGCTGCAGCCTGGACATCGTTGGCGTTGAGGTCTTCCATCTTGGTCTGGGCGATCTCCTCGCACTGGGCCTGGGTCAGCTTGCCGACCTTGTCCGTGTGCGGGGTGGAGGAGCCCTTGGCGACCTTGGCAGCCTTCTTGATGAGCTCGGCGGCCGGCGGGGTCTTGGTGATGAAGGTGAACGAACGGTCTTCGTACACGGTGATCTCGACGGGGACGACGTTGCCACGCTGGGATTCCGTCGCAGCGTTGTACGCCTTGCAGAACTCCATGATGTTCACGCCGTGCTGACCGAGCGCAGGGCCGATCGGAGGGGCCGGGTTGGCGGCTCCTGCCTGGATCTGCAGCTTGATCAGGCCTGCGACCTTCTTCTTGGGGGCCATAATCGGGTCCTTCTTCTGTAACTTCTTGCGTGTTCCCCGAAGCACAGGAGCGTGTTCCGGAGCTGGTGGCCACCGTGGCGCGGTGACCGGTCCGCCACCGTCCGGCCAAAGCAGCCGAAGCAACCGGAGGGGGCGAAGTCTGGTGGTGCCTACTACCGGATCTTCGTGACCTGGTTGAAGGACAGGGTGACCGGAGTCTCTCGCTCGAAGATGGTCACGAGGACCACGAGCTGCTGGGACTCGACCTTGACCTCGGAGATCGTGGCCGGCAACGTCTCGAACGGACCGTCGTTGACGGTGACGGACTCGCCGACCTCGAAGTCGACCTCGATGGCCGGGGCGGACGTCTCGGCGCCCGCCGGGGCGGGCCGGCCCTCGGCCTGGGCGGCCTTGGTGGCCTCCTGCATGACCGAGGGGGCCAGCATGGAGTGGATCTCGTCGAGGGAGAGCGGGAACGGGTCATGGGCGTTGCCCACGAATCCGGTGACGCCCGGGGTGTGGCGGACCACGCCCCAGGAGGCGTCCGTCAGGTCCATGCGGACGAGCACGTAACCGGGGATGCGCACCCGGTTGACGAGCTTGCGCGTGGTGTTGCGGATCTCCACGACCTCTTCCATGGGGACTTCGATCTCATAGACGTAATCCTCCATCTCCTGGGTCTGGACTCGCGTCTCCAGGTTGGTCTTCACGCGCTTCTCGTAGCCCGCGTAGGTGTGGATGACGTACCAGTCGCCGGGCTGGCGGCGCAGGCGGGTGCGGAGCTCCTCGGAGGGGTCGACCTCCGGCTCGGCCGCGGCGGCCGGCTCAGCCTCGACCGGCTCCACGTCCAGGGAATCCTCGCCCACCAGGTCGGCGTCGGGCCGATCGGCGGACTCAGCGCCGCTCTGGGCCAGGTCTTCCTCCTGCAGGGTCATCTGACCCTGGTCCTCAGCGGATTCCTCAGAGGCGACCTCGCGGGTCTCAGCCTGGGGATCGACCTCCGGCTCGGCGGCCTCGTCGTAGCTCTCGTCGATGCCGTCGGCCTCGATCGCCGGGTCCACGGCGACCTGCGGGTCGACGTCGGCCTCCGGCTCCCCGGAATCGGCCGGCACGACGGGGTCACCGGCGACGGCGGCGTCCTCAGCAGTCTTGGGGTCCTGAGACGGCTGGGACTGCTCCTCTTCGAGGGCGTCAGCCTCAGCGAGGGCGTCGGCCTGCGGTTCGAGTTCCTGCTCGGACACTGGTTCCTGCTTTCTTCACGCGTTCAACGTACTTCCGGCAGGGCATGCGTCCACCGGCGGGAAGCGTCAGACGCTGCCGTCGCCGAAGACGAAGGAGGCGCCCATGCCGAACAAGAAGTCCAACAAGGTCACCAGCAAGATCATGAAGATCACGAAGGCGAGCACGACGCCCGTGAGCTTCACCAGCTCCTCACGGGTGGGGGTGACGACCTTCTTGAGCTCGTCCACCACCTGCCGCAGGAACAGGGCGATTCTGCCGAAGAAACCGCGCTTCCGTGGCGTGCCGGGGTTCTGGTCCCCGGTGCTGTTCGCAACTGCCTCGGTCACGTGGCCTCACTTGCTAGGTCGACACTGAAACTGTCCTGCCGGGGGCTTCTCGGATCACCGAAAGACCACCCTGCGCAGGGTAGACAGGACTCGAACCTGCAACCTGCGGTTTTGGAGACCGCTGCGCTACCAATTGCGCCACTACCCTAGGGGCCGGAAGTGGTTTCCCACGGCACGGCCCAGCCTGGTGCTTTTCAACACCGGGGATCAACTTTACGCCATCGGGGGCAGTGAGTCGAACCGGCCGCTTCTCCGGGGCGCGCACACAGCCACAGCTGTGCCGGGTACCACTAGGCTGGATCGCGACGACCCCCGGAAACCACCCGCCGGAAGGACCCCATGTCTAGCTCGCTGTCCACCTCGCAGCCCACCCCGCCCCGCAGCCGCGTCTCCGAGCGCATCGGCTCGATCGCCGAATCCGCCACCCTCGCCGTCGACGCCAAGGCCAAGGCCCTCAAGGCCGCCGGGCGACCGGTGATCGGCTTCGGCGCCGGTGAACCCGACTTCCCCACCCCGGGGTACATCGTCGAGGCCGCCGTGAACGCCGCCCAGGACCCCAAGAACCACCGCTACTCCCCCGCCGGCGGCCTGCCCGAGCTGAAGCAGGCCATCGCGGAGAAGACGCTGCGTGACTCCGGATTCGAGATCGAGCCCCAGCAGGTCCTGGTGACCAACGGCGGCAAGCAGGCCGTCTACAACACCTTCGCGACCCTGCTGGATCCGGGCGACGAGGTCATCGTCCCCACCCCGTTCTGGACCACCTACCCCGAGTCCATCCGCCTGGCCGGCGGCGTGCCGGTGGAGGTGTTCGCCGGCCCGGAGACCGGCTACAAGGTCACGGTGGACCAGCTCGAGGCCGCGGTCACCGAGCGGACCAAGGTGCTGTTGTTCAACTCCCCCTCCAACCCCACCGGGGCCGTGTACGACCCGGAGGAGACCGCCGCGATCGGACAGTGGGCCGTATCCCGCGGCCTCTGGGTGGTCACGGACGAGATCTACGAACACCTCACCTATGACAACGTCCCCTTCACCTCGATCGCCGCCGCCGTGCCGGAGATGGCCGAGCAGGTCATCATCCTCAACGGCGTGGCCAAGACCTACGCCATGACCGGCTGGCGCGTGGGGTGGATGGCCGGTCCGGTGGACATCATCAAGGCGGCCACCAACCTGCAGTCGCATGCCACCTCGAACGTCGCGAACGTCTCCCAGCGCGCGGCCCTCGCCGCCGTCGCCGGCCCGCTGGACGCCGTCGAGGAGATGAAGACGGCCTTCAACCGCCGCCGCAAGGCCATCGTGGAGGGCCTCAACGCGGTGCCCGGATTCTCCTGCCCGACGCCGGCCGGGGCCTTCTACGCGTACGTGGACGTCCGCGGTGCGCTGGGCGATGGACACCAGCACCAGACATCGGCGGAGCTGGCCGGCTACATCCTGGACGAGGCCGAGGTCGCCGTCGTGCCCGGCGAGGCCTTCGGCCCCTCGGGCTTCCTGCGCCTGTCCTACGCCCTGGGCGACGACGACCTCGCCGAGGGCATCGGCCGGATCCAGCAGCTCCTCGCCCGTTAGTCTCGCCTGGCAGCCCTCCCCCCAATCGGCTGGTGGACTGTGCAAGTGCGGATCAATCCGAGGTTCTGATCCGCAGTTGCGTCGCCTAGGGTGTCCTGTATGACGCTTCTGCGGATCTCTGAGGCCGCCCGCTTCCTCGGCGTGAGTGACGACTCCGTCCGCCGGTGGGTCGCCTCCGGCCGGCTCAGCGCCCACACGGACGGGACCGGCCGGGCCGCCGTCGACGGTGTCGAGGTGGCCCGGCTGGTCAAGGACGGCAACAGCACCCTCAACGGCGCCGATGACGACGGCGTCCCCTCCTCAGCACGGAACCGCTTCCACGGGCTGGTGACGGACGTGGTCATGGACACCGTCATGGCCCAGGTGGAGCTGCAGTGCGGCCCCTTCCGGGTGGTCTCCCTCATGAGCGCGGAGGCGGCCCGGGAACTCGGCCTCGAGCCGGGGATGCCCGCCACGGCCATCGTGAAGGCGACCACCGTCATCGTGGAACGGATGGAACGCACGGAACGAACCGAACGAACGGAACGAGCAGAACGCACCGAACGGGCGGACGGCTGATGCGGGGCCGTACCGGACGCAACCGCGGCCTTGCCCTGGGACTCATCGTGGGATCCGCGATCGTGGGATCCGGGGTGGTCCTGGCCGGCTGCAGCGCAAGTGGCTCCGCGGAATCCGGCACCACCCTCACCGTCTTCGCGGCAGCGTCCCTCGGCGACTCCTTCGAGGAACTGGCGGCAGGCTTCGAGCAGGAGAACCCGGGAGTCGAGGTCGAATACAACGTCGCCGGCTCGTCCTCCCTCGCGGAGCAGATCCTGGCCGGTGCCCCCGCCGACGTCTTCGCCTCGGCCGACGAACCGAACATGCACACGGTCGTGGCGGCCGGCGAGAACTCCGGGGAGCCGGAACCGTTCGCCACCAACGTCCTGACGCTCGTCACCCCGGCCGACATCCCGGCCGACACCTCGGCCGATATCCCCGACATCACCTCCCTCGAGGACGCGGCGGCCGAGGGCGTGAAGCTCGTGGTCTGCGCCCCCCAAGTCCCCTGCGGCCGCGCCGCCCTCGACGTGGCCGAGGACGCCGGCGTGGAGCTCTCCCCCGTCAGCGAGGAGGCCAGCGTCACCGACGTGCTCGGCAAGGTCACCTCCGGCGAGGCCGACGCCGGCCTGGTCTATGTCACGGACGCTCTCGGTGCCGGTGCTCGTGAGTCCGTGAACGCCATCGAGCTCGAGAACGCCCACTCCGCCGTGAACACCTACCCCATCACCGTGCTGGCCGCTGCCGCGGAGAACGGCCCGAAGCACCCTGAACTGGCCCAGCGCTTCGTCGACTATGTGCTCTCCGAGGACGGCCAGTCGGTGCTCGAGGCCGACGGGTTCGGCGCTCCGTGACGGCTCGTCCGGGGCGCGCGGCAGGATTGACACCGAACCGAGAGGTGCGGGTCTGGGAGGCACGGAACCGAGAGGTGCGGGTCCGCCCGCCGGCCGGGCTGGCCGTCGTCGGGATCCTGGGCGGGGCCGTGCTCCTGGTGCCGTTCGTCGCCCTGGTGGCCGGCGTGGACCTCACCCGGCTGCCCGAACTGCTCACCTCACCCTCCGCCCTGGACGCCCTCGGGCTGTCCCTGCGGACCGCGCTGACGGCCACCGCGATCTGCCTGGTGATCGGCACCCCGCTGGCCCTCGTTCTCACCCGGCTGGACTTCCCGGGCCGCAGCTTCGCCCGGTCCCTGGTGCTGCTGCCGCTGGTGGTCCCGCCGGTGGTCGGCGGGATCGCGCTGACCGAGGCGTTCGGGCGGCGCGGGCTGATCGGCGAGCATCTGCAACTGCTCGGGATCGACATCGCATTCACGTCAGCGGCCGTGGTCATGGCGCAGGTCTTCGTGTCCCTGCCGTTCCTGGTGGTGGCGCTCGAAGGTGCCCTGCTGACACGCGGTGAGGCCCATGAGCGCACCGCGCTGTCCCTGGGAGCCTCCCCGCTGCGCACGTTCCTCACCGTGACGCTGCCGCTCCTGGTGCCCGGGCTCGTCGCCGGACTGGTGCTGACCTTCGCCCGCGCCCTGGGCGAGTTCGGTGCGACGATCACCTTCGCCGGCTCCCTGCAGGGCACCACGCGCACCCTGCCGCTGCAGGTCTACCTCGAGCGCGAGACCGATCCGGAGGCCGCCGTCGCCCTCTCCCTCGTGCTCGTGGTGGTGGCCCTCGTGGTCATCACCGTGGCCTATGGGCGCAGGGATAGACGCCGAGCCGGCCGGCGGACGGGGGCACAGTCATGACAGGCCTGGACTGCCGCGTGGTCGTCCCCGAACGCGGGGTGGACCTCGCCTTCACCGTGGACGAGGGCCAGACCCTGGCCCTGACCGGGCCCAACGGATCCGGCAAGTCCACGGTGCTGTCCGCCCTCGCCGGCTGGCTGCGCCCGGAGACCGGGCACGCCCGGCTCGGGGACATGACCCTTTTCGACGAGCACAACTGGATCCCGGCACGACGCCGGAATGTCGGCTACCTGACGCAGGACCCCCTGCTCTTCCCCCACCTCACGGCCGAGGCGAACGTCGCCTTCGGGCTGGCCCGCGCCGGCGTCGTGGGCCGGAGGGACCGACGCGAAGCGGCCCGGGACTGGCTCGAGCGGGTGGGCGTGGGGCAGCTGGCCTCACGCCGGCCCGGGGAGATGTCCGGCGGCCAGGCGCAACGCACGGCGATCGCCCGGGTGCTGGCCTCGGGGCCGGAGCTGGTGCTGTTGGACGAGCCGCTGTCCGCCCTGGACGCCCAGGTGGTCCCGCAGATCCGCGAGCTGCTGGCCGAGGTCCTGACCGGGCGCACCACGGTGCTCGTCACGCACCACGAGGCGGACGTGGTGGCGCTGGCGGACACGGAGTTCCGGATCTAAAGCAGCCCCCGCTCCCCCGCCCAGCGCGTGAGCTCGTGGCGGTTGGAGAGCTGGAGCTTGCGCAGCACGTTGGACACATGGGTCTCGATGGTGCGCACGGAGATGAACAGGTCCTTCGCGGCCTCGCGGTAGGTGTAGCCACGGGCGATCAGCCGCATGACCTCGAGTTCGCGGGCCGAGAGCAGGTCGAGCTCCTCGTCCCGCACGGCCACGTCCGCGGTGCCGAAGGCGTCCAGGACGAAGCCGGCCAGCCGGGGCGAGAACACGGCGTCGCCGCCGGCCACCCGCTGCACGGCCGCGGACACCTCCGCCCCGGAGATGGTCTTGGTGACGTAGCCGCGGGCGCCGGCGCGGATGACGGAGACCACGTCCTCGGCGGCGTCGGACACGGAGATCGCCAGGAACCTGACCTCGGGGGCCAGGTCCTGGCAGGACGCCGCGACCTCGGCCCCGCCGCCGCCCTTGCCGCCGGGCAGGTGCACGTCCAGCAGCACCACCTCCGGCTCGAGCTCGTGGATGATCCGGATGGCCGAGTCGACGTCACCGGCCTCCCCCACCACCGCGATGTCCGCCGGATCCAGGTCGGCCTTCAGGCCGGTGCGGAAGATGGCGTGGTCGTCGACGATGACAACGCGTGTGGTCATGGTGTTGCCCCTTCTGTGGCCTCTTCTGTGCCACGGCCAGTGGCGTGCTCGGGCACCGGCAGGTGCAGGCGGACCTCCGTGCCGCCCTCGCCGGTGGAGATGGTGGCCGTCCCGCCGGCGCGCTCCATGCGGCCGACCACGGATTCGCGGATGCCGAGACGGTCCTGCGGGATGGCGTCCAGGTCGAAGCCGTCGCCTCGGTCCTTGACGAAGATCTCGACGGCGGCCGGGCCGGCTTCGGCGTAGACGCGCGCCGGCCCCGCGTGGCGCACCGCGTTGAGCATGGCCTCTCGGGAGGCCTGCAGCAGCGGGTCGAGCCAGGGCCCGGTGGCCACGCCGACCGTGACGACCTCGATCGGCTGGCCGTGGTCGTCCTCGATGGCGGCCGCCAGGTCCTGGAGCCGGTCCGTCAGGCTGCCGTCGGGGCGGGTCGGGTCGGCGTAGAGGTACTGGCGCAGGTCTCGCTCCTGGGCGCGGGCCAGCCGGGCGACCATGGCCGAGTCGTCCGCGTTCTTCTGGATCAGCGCCAAGGTCTGGAGCACGGAGTCGTGCAGGTGCGCGGCGATCTCCGCGCGTTCGGTCTGGACGGCGAGCGCGGACGACTTCGCGGCGGCGTCCCGCCACAGCTTGATCACCCACGGTGCGGCCACGAGCACGACGCCGGCCAGGATGACGATGGCGACGACGAGACCCAGCCACATGTCCTGGGCACCGACGAGCCCGGCGGCGAGCGCCAGGATACCGGCCATGACCAGCAGCAGGCCGAGCACGAGGGAGGTGATGCGGTGGGTCCTCCCGGCCCGGTCCGTGGCATCGCCCCGGAGGGAGTCGAGCTGCAGCCAGGCCAGCGCCACCCCGAGGAGCACGACGGCGACCGGCCCGATCAGGCCCCAGTTCAGCCGGATCCCGGTCATCTGCAGACCGAGGGCCGCGGCCAGCACGAGGAGCACGATGCCGACGATGACCTGCCAGCCGCGGCCGGCCGAACTGCCGAGCCGGTCGCCCAGCCGGTCGCCGAAGGCCCACGTCCGGGTCTGCTCGGCGGCGCCACGCACGGGTTCGGCGGCCCCGACGACGGCCTCCTGCTCATCCGGGACGAAGATCCACAACCAGGCGTAGAACACCACGCCGACCCCGCTGAGCAGCGCCAGGGCCACGACCCCGACCCGCACCCAGGCCACGGGCAGACCGAGATGGCGGGCCAGGCCGGCGCAGACGCCGGCGATGGCCCGGTGCTCCCGGGGGCGGGTGAGGACAGTGGTCATGCCTCCATCCTGCCTCAGTCGGCGGCGTCCGGGTGGCGCTACGGACGTAGATCCGGGGGTTCTCCGGGTCCGATCAGGGGCTCCCCGGATACCGCCCGGGACCCGCAGGCGGAACGATGGAGACATGAACGAGAACCCCGCCCCCGGCAGCACCAGCGGCTTCTACACCTGGATCGACTCGCTGCACACCGTGCGCTCCCCCCACCGCTGGATGGGTGGCGTCGTCGCCGGCCTGGCCGACCGTATCGGCATGGACCGCACCCTGGGCCGCGCCCTGTTCGTGGTCCTAACCCTGCTCACCTCCGGACTGACGGTGCTGTTCTTCGGGCTCGCCTGGATGTTCCTGCCCGAGCCGGACGGCCGCGTCCACTCCCAGGAGGCCGGTCAGGGACGGTGGACCGCCGGCATGACCGGCGCGCTCGTCTTCACCGTGCTCGGCATCGGCAACCTCTTCAACTGGCCCGGCTTCCTCGGCGGGAGCGACGGCTTCTGGAGCTTCGGCAGCGTGATCGGCCTGGGCATCATCGGCTTCTTCGTCTGGCTGGTCCTGTCCCAGAACGGCGAGCGCGGCCGCCCCCGGGAGCTTCCGTCCGGCACCGACCCGGCCGCCGGCCCGGAACCCTCCCAACCCGGAGACCTGACCGGTGCACACCCCGAAAGCCAGCCCAGCGCCCAGGCCACCCAGCCCCTCTACGTGGCACCCACGGATACCGGTTGGTATTCGACCCCCGCCGCCGGCACTGGCAGCACTGCCGACACTGCCCACCGTTCCCCGGAAGGACCCGAACCCATGAGCGCCACCGCCTCATACCCCTACCAGCCCGACTACCGACGCGCCGACCCTGCTCACACGGCTTCGACAGTGCCGCCCACTCCCCCGGCCGACCGCACCCCGCCGTCGCTGTCCGGCGCGACCCAGCTGGTCGTCGTCGGGCTGGCGGTGCTGGCCGGTGCCGCGGTCTCGCTGCTGCGCTATCTCGACGTCTTCACGGCCGCCTGGCCCGTCATCTGGGCCGCCAGCCTGGCCACGGCGCTGGCTGTCATGGCGATCGGCGTCATCGCGGGGGCCATCGCCGGCCGCGGCGGTGGCGGACTGACCGTCACCACCGCGATCCTCGCGATCCCCGTGGTGGGCGCGACCGCCGGCGCCTACGTCCAGGACGGCCCCTGGGGCACGAACTGGACGGACACCGGCAATTGGGACGGCGGCGTGGTCACCGGCAGCGTCACCGAGGGATACGAGCTGAGCTTCGGCGAGGGCACCATCGACCTGCGGCAGCTCACGGGATCCAGCGCCGCCGAGGCCACCCCGGTGGACGTGAACCTGAGCTTCTCCACGGCCGACCTCGTGGTCCCGAACGACGTGGACGTCTTCCTGGACGCGGACAGTTCCTTCGGCAGCGTCAACTCCCCCTCCGTCGGGACCGACGACGCCGGCCGCCTCCAGGTGGTGGACGCCCCCGGTGACGAGCAGATCGTGGTGGAGGCGGACGTCTCCTTCTCCACCCTGAACGTCCGCGCCGAGGCCCCGACCACCACCAGCACCACCCAGAACTGACGTCGATTAGCCAAGACTGCCCAGGAGTGAATGACATGAGCACCCATCCCCACGACTTCTCCCACGACCCCACCCACGACGAGGACCAGGCCCTCGAGGACGAGATCACGCGGGGCACTGTCCACGACCGGGACTACGCCGCCCATCGCATGGACAGCGACACCCGACCGGCCGACGTCGGGCCGGAGAAATCCGCCCTCCGCACCGGAACCCTGGTCTGGGGCGTGATTGCCCTGCTGCTGGCCCTGTGGTCACTGTCCGTGACCGTGCTTGACTGGGACCTCGACCCGGTTCTGGTGATGATCGGCCTGGCCGTGGTCGGCGGCGTGGCCCTGGTGGCCGGTGGCATCGCCGGCGCGGCCCGCAGCAAGTCGTCCTAGTCCACCCCAATCACATACCAAAACGCATCGAGGAGCACCATGGACACCTTCTACCGTTCCCTGAGGAACATCCCCTTCCGCCGCGGCCCGAAGCGGTGGGTCGGCGGCGTTGCCGGCGGACTCTCGGCAAAATTCGGCTGGGACCCTACGCTGGTCAGGATTGTCGTTCTGCTCAGCTTCATCCTGCCGTTCATCGGCGTTGCCACGTACCTGGTGGCCTGGGTGCTGCTGCCGTGGCAGGACAACACGATTCCGTTGGAGCGCGTGTTCCCCGGAACGCAGCGTCCGCTCTAGCCCGCCCTCGTCCCCTCCAGAGCCTCCAGTGTCCCCTCCAGAAAGGCACCACATGCGCGTCGGCCTCCTCACCAGCGGCGGGGACTGCCCCGGTCTCAACGCCGTCATCCGCTCGGCGGTCCTGCACGGGATCAAGTCCTACGACTACGAACTGGTCGGCATCCGGGACGGGTGGCGGGGGCTGATCGAGGGCGACGTCGAAGACCTTCCGCGCCAGAGGGTCCGGGGGCTGGCCCGGACGGGAGGCACCATCCTCGGCACCTCACGCACCCACCCGTACGACCACCCGGGCGGCGGGCCGGAGAACATCAAGGCGCGGATGGCAGAGCTGGGCCTGGACGCGGTGGTCGCCATCGGCGGCGAGGGCACGCTGGCCGGCGCGAAGCGGTTGTCCGACGACGGCGTGCCCCTGGTCGGCGTGCCGAAGACCATCGACAACGACCTCAAGGCCACGGACTACACCTTCGGTTTCGACACCGCGGTCTCCATCGCCACCGATGCCATGGACCGGTTGCGCACCACGGGCGAGTCCCACCACCGCTGCATGGTCGCCGAGGTCATGGGCCGCCACGTCGGCTGGATCGCCCTGCACTCGGGCATGTCCGCCGGCGCGCACGCGATCCTCATCCCGGAGCAGCGCACCTCCATGGAGCAGGTGTGCGAGTGGGTGAAGCAGGTGCACGACCGTGGACGGTCACCGCTCGTGGTGGTGGCCGAGGGCTTCATCCCCGAGGGCCACGACGACCCCCTGTCCGAGGCCGGCGCGGACGCCTCGGGGCGCGCGCGGCTGGGCGGGATCGGCGAGTGGGTCACGCAGCAGATCGAGGAGACGTCCGGCATCGAGACCCGCAGCACCGTCCTGGGCCACATCCAGCGCGGCGGGGCGCCCACCGGATTCGACCGCGTCCTGGCCACCCGCTTCGGGATGGGTGCCATCGACCTGGTGGCGCAGGGCCGGTTCGGCCAGATGGTCGCCCTCAACGGCACCGAGATCGTCCAGGTGTCCCTGGGCGCAGCGCTGGACGGCCTCAAGGAGGTCCCCCAGCACCGCTACGACGAGGCCAAGGTGCTGTTCGGCCGGTAGCCGGCGGGCCGGCGTCGGGCCCGGCGGGGTGGCGTGGAGGGGTAGCGTGGAGTGCATGCCCGTCAACGCCCACACCCGCCAGATCATCGAGTTGGCCTGGTCCCGGATCCTGGGGCTGGACGACGGCGCCTTCACTGCTGCTTCATCCTCTTCTTCCTCTTCATCCTCTGGTGGGCGCCGGATCGAGGTGCCGACCGATGCCGACTCGCAGCAGGGCGAGGACGACCAGATCGCCACGTTCGTCCGGCTGTACGGGTCCTCCGTGCTGTACGGGCCGGCCTGGCTGCTGGAGGCCGCCCGCGGCCTGCACGACGAGGAGCTAGCCCTGGAGTCCACCATGATCCGGTTGGGTTCCGGTCACTCCGCCCGCTCCCTCGGCGAGTGGGTGCTCTACTACGCCGAGGACATCCCGGACATCGCCCGCTCCTCCTCCGTCTCGGTGTCCTACGAGGCTTCCGATGCCCGGGAACTCGAGGCCCAGTGCCCCGCGGACGACGTCACCGAGGTGGGCCTGTCCGGCCTGGACTCCACCTTCACCCTCATTCCCGACGACGGCACGGGCACCCCGACCGGCCAGCCGGTCGCGGGCGCGGGGTATGAGGAATGGCAGGGCCTCATCGGCCACCTGGGCGTGTTGGTCCGGCCCGATGTCCGCCTCAGGGGCCTCGGTGCCTACGCGGGGGCGATCGCCATGGAGGAGGCCTTCACCGAGGGGCTCATCCCCCAGTGGCGGGCCGCCTTGGGGAACGCCGGCGCGCAGCGGGTGGCGGCGTCGCTGGGATTCGAACTCGCAGGCTCGCAGACGACGGTGCTGTTCAACCAGTAGGGGCTCGCGGGACCGTCGGTGCTGGCCAGCGGGTCGACGCTATTCACTCAGCTGAAGCCCGACCTACCCTGTTGGCATGTCCCTGAGGTGGTATTCGACAGTGGTGGAATCAACGGATCACCGAGCCCGGGCGCGGTGGTGGGCGACGGCGCTCGACTGGGAGATCGCCTATGAATCCGATCTCGAGTCCGTGGTGATCCCCCGCTGGTCGGCCGAACTCTCGGACTCGTTGCCGTTCCACCGCGTTCCGCCCGGCATGGTCTCCGTCCCGGTGGAGCATCAGAAGTCCGGCAAGAACCGCCTGCACTGGGATTTCGCGCCCCATACCTCGGACGACCGGGACGCGGAGATCCACCGTCTGGAGGCGCTGGGGGCCACCCTCATCGACGTCGGCGAACCGGAGGACGCCACCTGGACTGTCCTCGCCGATCCGGACGGCAATGAATTCTGCGTGCTGTCCGCTCGGGACGAGTAGCCGACCGGCGGGACCACGCCCTCCACAGCGAGCGGGAAGCAGGGAAGCAGGGAAGCAGCAGGGAAGCAACTTATCCCCAGCCGGGACCACTTCTCTTTACCGTGTCCGTCATCACCCGTAGAGTAGTACACATGTTCGACTCGGCAGGGCGCACATCAGTCCCAGGGGACACCTCCGGGCGCGCCGATGCCAGCCAGACCGTCGAGATGCCGACGGTTCCCACACTGGAGGACGCCCGGTCGCTCATCGCCCTTCGTGTGTCCCTCGCTGGCATGATTCCCGCCGCCACGATATCGGCCAGCCTCGACGTCGGCAGCCCTGGCTCCTTCGACCATGATTCCGACACCACCACGCCCGATGCAGCACACACTCCCAAGCCTCGCTTCGGTCCGAGCGATGAGGATCTGGCTGCCGTGGCACGCGAGGCCGAGGCCATCACCCGGATCCGCGCATTGGAGGACCTCAAGGCCGCCTGTGCTGCAGCCCAGGCCCGCGAGACGGCGGCCCTCCACCAGCACCGGCACCGCGAGGAGGCGGCTCGCGGCATACCGGCGTCCCAGCGTGGGCGCGGACTGGGTGCTGAGGTCGCACTGGCCCGCCGCGTGAGCCAACAGCGCGGCAGCATCCAACTGCGCCAGGCCCTCCACTTCACCGGGGATCTGACGAACACCCTCTCCGCCTTGCAATGCGGCCAGATCAGCGAGGAACATGCCGCGACGGTGGAACGGCACACCCATTGGCTTCCCGAGCAGGCCCGCCGGAGCGTCGATTCCACGCTGGCAGACCGACTCCCCGTGCTGGGAATCCACGATCTCAAGCTGGAGACCCAAGCGGTGGCACATCGCGCAGATCCCGAGGCGGCAGCGGAGCAATACGACCAAGCCGTGGCCACCCGGCATGTGAACCTCAAGCCCGCTGAAAACGGAATGGCCTACCTGACGGCCCTCCTGCCCGCCCTGGAAGCCGCTGCCTGCTTTCAGGCCCTGACCGACCAGGCAGGGTCGGCGGTGGCCTTCGGAGAAGCCGCGGGGCGCAGCCCCCAGCAGGTCCTCACTGACATCATGGTCGAACGCCTCACCGGCCGCAGCTCGGACGAAGCCTCACCGGTGGAAGTCCAGCTCATCATGACGGACGCCGCCCTGTTCGCCGGTGACGACGAACCTGCGTGGATCCCCGGTCACGGGCCCCTGCCGGCCGCCGTCGCCCGGAAACTACTCGCCGTCAGCGCCACTCAAGGCGGGCCTTCAAGCGGTGCTTCAGGCGAGACTTCGGGCGAGACTTCGGGCGAGACTTCGGAGGGAACTTCGGAGGGAACTTCGGGCGAGACTTCTCATGGAGCTGCAGACGGGTCGACCCTTAGCACGCGCGACGTCGATCTCGCCGCTCGACCATCCGCCGCCGGACCATCCGCGCCCCCCGAGGCCGCCGATGCCATTGAGATTCCCGAGACCGACGAGATCGCCGAGGCCAGGGTGTTCCTGCGCCGGCTCTACACGTCACCCGAGACCGGACAGCTGGTGGCAATGGACTCGCAGCTCCGTGAGTTCTCCGGCAAGCTACGCCGCATGATCGTTCTGCGGGACAATATCTGCCGCACGCCGTACTGCGGGGCACCCATCCGTCACATCGACCATGCCACGCCTCATCGTCAGGGCGGCCCCACCAGTTACGGCAATGGTTCCGGCCTCTGCGCTCGCTGCAACTACACCAAGGAACACCCTGGATGGTCGCATCGAGCATCCCCGAACGAACTCGAGATCACGACCCCAACGGGACACCGCTATTCCAGTCGGTCCCGGCCGCTCTCCGCACCACCCGACGCATCCGCGCCTGGTTCGTCCGTACCACCCATCGCGTCCACACCTGGTTCGTCCACACCACCCATCGCGTCCACACCGCCCAACGCATCCGCCACTGCCATCCCCGCGAGCCCCGCCCCGGCACCTCGCGCCGTCATTGACGTCGATGACATTGGCGTTGGCGTTCGCGATGACGCTGGCATTGTCGAACGTCGGCGCGGAACAAGGGATCCGGCCTGTGCCACAGATTCCCCCGTAACGGTGAGGCTGCCGGCATCCACGCCGCTCCTCGCAGGGGGCCGACACAGGGATCTCGAAGGCCTCAGAACCGGTGACTGCCCCAGAACCAAAGAGCACATCAGAACCGTTGACCTTATGGGGCCGCGGATCCGGCCCGGAACGCGGGTGGAGTACGCGAGGGCTGCCTAGGCGGACCGACTAGGCCGAGGCCGGCTGCGACTGGCCCGACTGAGGCAGGATCGACTAGGCCGAGGCCGGCTGGAGCTGGACCAACTGGGGTAGGACCTGCTCAGCGAGCACCCTTGCGGATGAACCCGGACTGGCGTCCGACGACCTGGCCTGCCTGCGGAGAGACCACGGTCTCCTGGGTGGCCGCGGTGAAGGACCAGCCGTCCTCGGCGTTGCCGTCGCGGAGCAGGAGCTCGGCCGTGGGGTCGGTGTTGCGCTTGAGGATGGCCAAGGCGATCGGGCCCATCTCATGGTGCTGGGCCACCGAGGTGACGGTGCCGACCGATCGAGCGGTGGCGGCCTCCGCCTCGGATTCGGGACGCACGATGACGTCAGAACCTGGAGCGGGCAAGGTGTGGCCGGAGCCGTCGAGTTGCAGGAACGTCAGCCGACGGGGAGGACGTCCCAGGTTGTGGACGCGGGCAATCGTCTCCTGGCCCTTGTAGCACCCCTTCTCGAGGTGCACGGCGGTGCGGACCAGATCGATCTCGTGCGGGATCGTGCGCTCATCGGTGTCCATCCCGTGCCGCGGCCGCAGGGCGGCGATGCGCAACGCCTCGGAGGCCATCGTCCCGGCGAGGGTCCACCCCTCGGGCAGGGCGGAGCCCCCGCTCGACGTTGTACGACTCGATGGTTCAGCCAGCTCCTCCAGCAACGACACCGGCACCAGGTACTCGTTCCAGGACCAGTCCGCGGCGGGGTGCTGGGCAGGATCCGGGTCATCGGTGTAGGGGAAGCCGCCCTCGCCGATGCGGGGCCACGGGTCTTCCCAGCGGGCGATGTCCTCCCGCTCGTCCCACCCGGGGATCGCTGCGGTGGATCCCACCACGGCGATCTCGCCGATGCGATCCGCGATCTCCACGCGGGAGGCGAACTTCATCTTCTGCAGCCAGTCGGCCAGGCCTGCGTTCTCCCCGGGCTCGACGGTGAGCCACGTGGTCTCACCGTCGTCCACCAGGTGGCAGTCGAACTCGATGCGGCCCTGGACGTCCAGGAAGAGGGTCTCCGTGGAGGTCCCCGGTGCCAGTCGGTCGAGCTTCTGGCTGGTCAGCACGTGCAACCAGGTCAGACGGTCCGGACCGGAGACGGTCACGACGCCACGGTGGGAGAGATCGACCACGGCGGTGCCGGCATCCAGAGCCCGCTGCTCTGCGGTGGGCTGGCCGTAATGGGCGGCTACGGAAGCGTCGGGGCCGTTGCCGGCCACTGCTCCAGGAACAGACAACATGCGGGGCCTCAATCTCAGTTCGAGGTGCGGGGGCTGCCGGGGGCCAGGCGCCCCTGGGTGGGATCGGGCATCCGGTCCAGGATGGCCGAGGCGTGCGGCTCTTCACCGGCACCAGCGTGGTGGGTGGCGTCCCAGCGCCAGAACAACTGGCCGTTGACCAGGCCCATGATCCGGGAGCCACCCTCATAGGGGCCGGCCGCCGAACCGCGCAGCACGGAGTCGGTCTTCAGCTGCAGCTGGGGGCCCTTGATGACGCCGTAGTAGAGCTCGGTCAGGGAACCGGGGTGGGAGATCTGCGCGGTGATCGGGAAGGACCCGTCCTCACGGCGGAAGGCCTCCACGTCATCGGCGGACCGGAGGACCGGCACCACGTCCCCGGGACTCATCCCGGGACCGACGTCGCCGTCGCGGCGGTCTCGGTCCAGCGACCAGAAGCCGTTCTCCACGGTCAGGAGCCGGAGCAGGGTGCCGTCCGCCTCGCTCAGCCAGGACTCGGCACGGTATTCGATGAACGGCAGGCGATGGTCGGTGAAGTCGACCCGCTGGTAGAAGATCTCGGTACCCTCCTCGCCGGAACCGAGACGGCCCTGCCCCTCCCACGCGCCGATGAGCCAGGACAGCGGAGCGAGCTCCGGGGTCAGGTCAAAAGGCAGTTCAGTGGGCACGAATGCTCAGCGCTGGCCCTTGTACAGGCCGGAGACCACGAGCACGGCGAACGCGGCCATGGCCAGTCCGGCGATGACGAGAAGAACGGTGAAGAAGACCTCGAGTGCAAGAAGGGACATGCCCCGATCCTACTCCAGACCGGTCGCCCCCGCGTGCGGGATTACTCGAGGCGCGTGCCGTCCGCGTCCCGGCCGGCCACATGGCGTCCGTGCTGGACCTGTTCGAGCCAGAAGGTGACGAACTCGTCCGAGGGGTACGTGTCCAGGTCCCGCTGGATCGCCTGCAGGATCTGATCCCCGTCCTGCTGGTTTACGGCATCGATCCGCAGGACCTCCTCCTCGTCGCTGCGCCGGCGCACCACCACGGAGACCCCGACGACGTCCGCCCCGGAGCCTCCCAGGACCTGGGTCAGCACGCCGCCCACGAAGCGGAAGACCCGCTCGAACGCGTCGTCACCGCCCTCTTCCAACGCCACCGTGTAGTTCGCGGCGGCCATTTCCTCAGACATGTTTACTCCTCCCGCCGGTCAGACCGGCATGATCCTGAACACAAAATAGGTCAGCAGTCCCACGACCGCCACGGGTGCCACCCCCAGGGCCACCGCGGCACGGCGCCCCAGCGGCCTGCCCAGCCCGCGGTCCGGGGCGGTGCGTCCGGTCAGGACGAGCACCAGCCCGCCCAACAGCCCGGCCACCACGGCAGCCGGCAGGGGCAGCGCGCCCCAGGAGGCCGGCCACAGCGGCTCCAGAACCACGGGGACGACGCCGGCCAGGACCAGGGAGAGCCCAGCGGCCAGACCGCGGCCGCTCCGGCCGGGGAACGGCACCAACCCTGCCAGGGCCGCGAGCGCCAGCGAGAGGCCGACGGAGACGGCGAGCGGGCCGGCATCGAACCGGGCGAGGGCGACCCACCCGGCGCCGGCGCAGATCACCGCCACGCCGGTGATGGTGCCGGCCGTGGACTCCAGCCGCTGGGGGCTGCCGGAGCCCCGGAAGAGCTGGACCATGAACGCCGCCACCACGCCCAGCGCCACGCAGACGGCAATGGGTTCGATCAATGACGCGCCGAAGGCGGTGGGGCCCTCTCCGGGACCCTGGCCGGGCCACAGCGACACGGCACCGACGGCCGCCAACCCGGACACGCCGAGGACAGCCGTGAGGGATTTCCGTGCCGGTGCCCCGAGCAGCTGGGGCCAGCCCAGGGCGGCCACGATGACCAGGACCGCGGCGATGGCGACCGAGAACCAGGGTCCGCCGAGGCAGGCGGCCCCCACGAGCACGGCGGTGATCGCGGCCGCGGCGGCCAACAATGGATGCTTCACGCGTCCATCCTGCCATTGTCCAAGTCCGTATAATCGTCCTGACCCGGAGAGGAGTCCACCTTGGCCCTGTTGCTGTTGCTCTCCGGAGCGTCCGCCGAACCCGAATCGATTCTCGAGGCTCTCGCCTTCCTGGACCACCGCACCGTCGCCGGCCCACCGCGGGCCGAGGCGTTGCTGCGCCACCCCGAGGCCGACGTCGTCCTGGTGGACGCCCGCCGAGACCTGACCGGCGCCCGCAACCTGTGCCGGGCCCTCTCGACCGCCTCCCCCTCGCTGCCGCTGCTCCCGGTGTTGACCGAGGGCGGCCTGGCGGGCTTCTCCCCCGCGTGGGGGGCCCGCGACTTCCTGCTGGACACGGCGGGCCCGGCCGAGGTGACGGCCCGGCTGCGGCTGGCCACCCTCCCCGCACCCGGGGACGCCCCGGGCTCGGACCAGCCGATCCGCGCCTCCGGGATCTTCGTGGATGCCACCACGTACACGGCCCAGGTCAACGGCGTGCCGATGAACCTCACCTTCAAGGAGTTCGAGCTGCTCAAGCACCTCGTGCAACACCCTGGCCGGGTCTTCACGCGCGAACAGCTGCTCCACGAGGTGTGGGGCTACGACTACTTCGGCGGCACGCGCACGGTGGACGTCCATGTGCGCCGGCTGCGCGCCAAGCTGGGCCCGGACCAGGAGCAGCTGATCGGCACCGTGCGTAACGTGGGATACCGCTTCGTTCCGCGCGACGGCCCGGGAGAATAACCCGCGCAACGACTAGGGTGGCCCCATGGACCACCCGCACGAATCCCCGTCCCTGTCCACCAGTGCCGGCCGCCTGGATTCCGGGCTGCTGCGCGACCTGACGGCCCTGGCCGAGGCGGCCGAGTCCGCCGACGGCAATCCCCCGTTCTCCGACCAGACCTGGGTCGAGCTGCGCACCACGGACGACCCGGACCTGGTCCGGACCGTCACCGCGTGGCTGGACCACCAGGACGGCCGTGACGGCGAACTGGCGGGCGCCGCCGTCGCCATCTCCGCGGGGCCTGGTGCCGGGCCGGGAACCCTCGAACTGGTGGTGCACCCCAGCTGCCGTTCCCAGGGAGTGGCGACCGCACTGGCCCGGGAACTGGATGCCGGCTTGACCGAGAAGTACAACGCCTGGGCGCACGGCAACCATGCTGCCGCGGCCCGCCTGGCCGAGCAGTTCGGCTACACGCCGGTCCGCGAGCTGCTGCGGTTGCGCCTCACCCACCAGGTGTCCCAGGACGACGTGGAGAACGGTTCCCACCGCACCAGCGTGTGGGACGGCACCGCACCCGAGGGCATCACCCTGCGGTCCTTCGTGCCCGGCGCGGACGACGCCTCGTTCCTGGAGACGAATGCCGCGGCCTTCGCCGACCACCCCGAGCAGGGCTCGCTGGACCAGACCGACCTGGACGCCCGGAAGGCCGAACCGTGGTTCGATCCAGCCGGGTTCATCCTGGCCGAGGACGCCGACGGAGTACTGCTGGGCTTCCACTGGACGAAGATCCACCCCGGCGCCGAGGGGCATCCGCCGCTCGGCGAGGTCTACGTGGTCGGGGTCAGCCCTCAGGCGCAGGGCCGCGGCCTGGGCCGGGTGCTGACGGTGGCGGGCATCCGCTACCTGCAGCAGCAGGGCGTGGAGGCGGTGATGCTCTATGTGGACGCGGACAACACCGCGGCCGTGGAGCTCTACCGCAAGCTCGGTTTCGTCCGCTGGGACACCGATGTGATGTACACCCCGCGCGGGTAGTTGAAGCCTTGGCCGGTCTTGGCCACCGAACGTTCAGCGCCGGATACGATGGGGCGCCACGCCCCCTTTTCCGAAAGTGGATCCCGCATGCCCCAGACTGCAGCCCGCTCGACCGCCGACTTCCACGACGCCGCACCCTCCGCCCCGGTCCTCGCCGCCGGGGTGGTTCCCTGGCGCACCTCCGGTCAGGGGCTCGAGGTACTGGTGATCCACCGCCCCCAGTACGACGACTGGTCCTGGCCCAAGGGCAAGCTGGACGACGGCGAGACCCTGCCGGAATGCGCGGTGCGGGAGGTCCGCGAGGAGATCGGGCTGGTGGTGGACCTGGGGCTGCCGCTGCCGACGACCCGCTACACCATCGGCGCTTCCAAGACGCCCAAGGAGGTCTGGTACTGGGCCGCCGAGGCCTCCCGGACCACCCCTGTCCCGGACGGCCGCGAGGTGGACCGCACCGAGTGGATGAGCGTCAAGAAGGCGCGCGCCGCCCTGACCAATGCCACGGACCGCGAGCCGTTGGAGGCCCTGGTCGCAGCCCACCGCAACAAGGCCCTGCGCACCGCCCCGTTCATCATCCTGCGCCACGCGAAGGCGAAGCCCCGCTCCTCCTGGTCCCGCGCGGAGGACCGGCGGCCGCTCGCGGCCACGGGACAGCGGCAGGCGATGTCCGTGCGTCGTCTGCTGGGGGCCTGGAACCCGGACAGGGTCATCACGTCCCCGTACCTGCGCTGCGTGGAGACGGTGACCCCGTACGTGAAGGACACCAAGCGCGGGTTCAAGGAGATGGCTGCCTTCAACGAGAAGACGGCGAAGAACAAGCCTAAGAAGTCGCGCAAGGAGATGGCCGCCCGGCTGGGCAAGCAGCGCTCGACCCTGCTGTGCACCCATCGGCCGGTGTTGCCGGAGATCCTCGAGGCGCTCAAGGACGAGGTGCTGGCGAACGGGGCATCGGAATCCCGGGACGCCGTGCTGACCGCCCTGCCCCGCAAGGATCCCTATCTGAAGCCGGGTGCGGTCATCGTGGCCCAGCAGGCCCTGGACGCCGGCGGGAAAATCGTGTCGATCGAGGTCTACGACGTCTGGGACGACTGAAGTAGCCTCATCGCATGAGCACCCAGGGCAGCAGCACCGAGACCCCGAAGATCGTCCATGACGACCTGCGCGTGGAGCGCGACCCGGACCGCGGCCGGATCGAACTGTGGCAGAAGGAGCAGTTCATCGGCTTCCTCGGCTACACGGAGCAGACCGTGGGCGAGGACACCGTGGTGATCCTGCAGCACACCATCATCGACGAGGCCTTCGGCCGCCGCGGCTACGCCCGCGCGCTGGTGACGATCGTGCTGGAGCGGCTCAAGGCCGAGGGCTTCCTGATCGTCCCGGAATGCTCGTACGTGCAGGACTACCTGCGGCGCTACCCCGAGTACGCGCCGTTGGTCTTCGAGGGCGGCCAGTAGTCCACACCCCTTTAGTCCACACCCTTTTGAATGTGTCAATGGGTTGATACATTGACACACAGTCGAAGGGGGAGCACATGGGCAACGCCATGGGATGGGCCGGGTCCACCGGCATAGGGCTGGCCGTGGGCCTCGGCCTCTTGTACGTCGTCTTGCGCGGCACAGCGTGGAGTCCCGGCCGCGGCGATCCCGTGCGGGCCGTGCGCACCCACGCGATGATCGCGGCACTGATCGCCCTCTTCGCCTCCGGAACCTCCGGGCTGGCTGCCCTGGCCACGCCGGAGCAGACCGATGTCTTCAGCAACGGCGCCTTCCCGGTCACCACCGAGACCGATGGGGACATTGTCCGGAGCATCATCAGCGCCCCGCTGCCTCCCCTGCCGTGGTACGAGGCGCTCGGAATCACCCTCGGCCCGGTCCTGGGCTTCGTCCTGGTGTACGCCGTGGCACAGTACACGTGGCCGCGGCAGACCGGCCCCGTGCGCATGGCCCGCCTGAGCGACCGCCGCGCCACCGAACTCCTCCCCCGCCACCTGACCGGCGCCACCGCCGTCATCATGCTGGCCGCCGCCGGACTGGTGGTGCTGGCCTGGCAGACCCCGGCGGTGGAGGCGCGTGAGACCACGGAGACGTGGAGTGACGAGTACGGCGGCTCGGAGAGCAGTTGGTCCGATCCGGGATCCCGCGGCGGCGGGGACATCGCGCCCTGGCTGCTGCTGGCCCTGGTCCTGGCCGCCGTCGGCTTCGTGATCGTGCTGCGGATCATCGCCCGGCGCCCCACGCTGACCGGCCTGCACCCCCGTGACGACGACCTCGTGCGGCGCATCGCCGTCAACCGCGCCCTGCGCACCGTGGCGGTCATGATGCTGGGCATCGGCGCCGCGGGGTTCAACGCCTGGGCGGGCGCTGACGCAGCGCTGGCCCTCCGTTCTGCCGATCCCTACTCCACCCCCTTCATGCCCTGGCTCGGCCTGACCTCGCTTCTCGTGTGGCTGGTCCTGCTCTTCTGGCGGTCACCGCACGTCGCCGAGCTCGGCTCCCACACGGTGCAGCATCCGGAGGCGTACGACGCCGGCCCGGCACCGCGGTCCGCTCGAGTGCCGTCCCCTCCGGGTACGGCCCGCGCCGTGCTGCGGCTGCGCCTGGACGGGGCGACCCTGGCGTGGATGGTCGCGGTGCCGATCGCCGCGCTGGTCGGATACTTTTCCTGGGCTCTACCCCACACAGGCTCGTCCATGGACGCGTCTGCCGGCCCCGCCTGGGGGTCCGCCTGGGACACGTGGTCGATGCTCCTGTGGTCCGCCCTCCCCTGCGCGGCAGCCCTGGTCATCCTGGGCTTCACCGAGTTCGGCGTCCGCCGGGGGCACAGCCCGGCCGGGGAGCCGACCACCACCGGCCGGTCGTCCCGCTGGCCGGTCTACGCCCTCGGTGTGTCCGTGCTCCTGGCCGCGGTGTGGTGCGTGCTCTGCCTGACCACGACGTGGCAGCAGTCCGAACTGGCCACCGCCCTCGCCGTGACGACTGCGGTCTTCACGCTGGCCGCCCTCGCCCTCGCCAGCCTGGCCCTGCACCGCCCGCCCCTCGGCCATGCCACGCCCGAGCAGGATGCCGCCCTTCGCACCGGCGGGGCCAACCGCCTGCTGGCCGTCGGCGCCGCAGGCGTTCTGTCCGTCACCGGTGCTGCCCTCCTCGCGGGCGTCCAGGTCTGGCACGGCTTCATCAGCACCAGCATCGTCAACCTCGCCCTCCATGACCTGCCGGACGGCCTGCTCCTGATCCGCACCCTGACGGTCTTCGCCCTGTTCGGCCTCATCGTGGCCTGCGTGATCGCCCCGGCCCCCGACGTACCCGGGATCCGGCTCCGGCCACGCCAGGCCGAGCGGGAGGCCGCGCGTGAAGCTGAACGGGAGGCGCCCCGCGCATGAGCGCCGAGATCGTCCTCGACCTGTCCTCGCCGGTGCCGCCGTTCGAGCAACTGCGGGCGCGCATCACCGCCCTGGTCGACGACGGCTCCCTCACGCCCGGCTCCCGGCTCCCCTCGGTCCGGGCGCTGGCCGCGGACCTGGGGATCGCCGTCGGGACCGTGGCCCGGGCCTACCGGGAACTGGAGGCGGCCGGGTACGTGGTGTCCCGGCGCCGGCACGGCACGACGGTGGCGGAAACGCCCCCGGGGCGGGAGGCAGGCCGAGAGCGGGACTGGCCGGCCGACGTCGTGCAGGCTGCCGAGGACCTCGCGCGCCGGGCGAGGGCGGCGGGACTCAGCCCAGAGCAGACCGTGGAGCTGGTCCAGGACGCGCACCGTAGACTGGGGCAGTGAGCATCTCCACCCCGTATGAGGACCTGCTGGCCGATGTCATGGCCACCGGCGCCACCAAGACAGACCGCACCGGCACCGGGACGCGCAGTGTGTTCGGCCGGCAGCTGCGGTACGACCTCGGCGGATCGTTCCCCTTGATCACCACCAAGCGCGTGCACTTCAAGTCCGTGGCGCTGGAGCTGCTATGGTTCCTGCGCGGCGATTCCAACGTCCGCTGGCTGCAGGAGCGCGGCGTGCGGATCTGGGACGAGTGGGCGGACGAGGACGGCGAACTGGGCCCGGTCTACGGCGTGCAGTGGCGATCGTGGCCCACCCCGGACGGCGGGCAGATCGACCAGATCGCAAAGGTCGTGGACTCCATCCAGACCACCCCGGACTCGCGCCGCCACCTGGTCACCGCGTGGAATCCGGCGGAGGTGGACCAGATGGCCCTGCCCCCGTGCCACGCGATGTTCCAGTTCTACGTGGCCCCGCAGGACGACGGCCCCGGCAAGCTCTCCTGCCAGCTGTACCAGCGCTCGGCGGACCTGTTCCTCGGGGTGCCGTTCAACATCGCCTCCTACGCCCTGCTGACCGTGATGATGGCGCAGCAGACGGGACTGGAGCCCGGCGAGTTCGTCTGGACCGGCGGCGACTGCCACATCTATGACAACCACGTGGACCAGGTCACCGAGCAGCTCTCCCGGGACCCGTTCCCCTACCCGCAGCTGAGGTTCAACCGGACCCCGGAGGACATCTTCAGCTACGCCCTCGAGGACTTCGAGCTGGTCGACTACCAGCACCACCCGACGATCAAGGCCCCCATTGCCGTCTGACAGTACCCCCATCCGCATCGGCATGATCTGGGCCCAGACCCCGGATCGCGTCATCGGCGCCGACGGCTCCATGCCGTGGCACCTGCCCGAGGACCTCGCCCACTTCAAGGACCGCACCCACGGCCACCCGGTCATCATGGGCCGGCGCACCTGGGACTCGTTCCCGGAGAGGTTCCGGCCCCTGCCGGGACGGACGAACATCGTCGTCTCCCGGCGCCAGCAGTCGGCAGACGCCATGCGGGCGGCGGGCGCCGTCGTCGTGCCCGGGTTCCAGGAGGCCCTCGAGGCCGCGAGCGAGGCGGACGGACTGGACCTGATCTGGGTGATCGGCGGGGCCACGCTGTACGAGCAGGCGCTGGATGTGGCGACCTTGGCCGAGATCACCGTGATCGAGACCGACGCGGCCGGTGACACGTACGCCCCCGCACTGGACGGCCAATGGACGCGGACCTCTCTCGAGGAGCACCGCACCGACTCCGGCACCGGGTACCGCTTCGAGCGGTGGGAACGCGCCCACGACGACCACGAGGACCACTCATGAGCGAGCTGCTGAACAAGCCCACCCTGACGTTCATCGCCTTCGTCGCCTGCCCGATCCTGGGCCTGGTGACCGCCGTGATGGGCCTGGTCATGATCTTCACGGACAACGTGGTGATGGGCGTCGTGTTCCTGGTGGTGCTCACCCAGGTGTTCATCTTCGGCGGACTGTGGGCCACCCTGAAACGCAAGTCACTGACCGAGGACAGCTCCGGCCAGTAGACTGGGGGGCATGCTTTCCCCAGATTCAGCACTCCAGACCGCTTCCGACCCTGCCGCCAACCCCACGGTCGGCCTCATCGGCTGGCGCGGCATGGTCGGTTCCGTGCTCCTGCAGCGGATGGCCGAGGAGGGAGACTTCGATCGCCTGAACCCGGTGTTCTTCTCCACTTCTGCCGCCGGTCAGCCGGGGCCCGCCGTGGAAGGACTGCAGGGTGATGCGGGCATCCTGCAGGACGCCTTCGACATCGAGACGCTGGCCAAGCTGCCCGTCATCCTCACGACCCAGGGCGGCGGCTACACCTCCGAGGTCTATCCGAAACTGCGCGCCGCGGGCTGGGACGGAATCTGGATCGACGCCGCCTCGACGTTGCGCATGGAGGACTCCTCCATCATCGTGCTCGACCCGGTGAACCGGAACGTCATCGACGCCGGCCTGGCCGCGGGCGTCAAGGACTTCGTGGGCGGCAACTGCACCGTCTCCTGCATGCTCATGGGCCTGGGCGGGCTGTTCAAGGCCGGCCTCGTGGAGTGGGGCACCGCCATGACCTACCAGGCCGCCTCCGGCGGCGGCGCCCGCCACATGCGCGAACTGCTCACCCAGTTCGGTGACCTCCACGGCGTGGTCACGAACGAGCTGGCCGATCCCGCCTCCGCCATCCTCGAGATCGACCGCAAGGTCACCGCCGCCCAGCGCGACGGCTCCCTCGACGCCTCCCAGTTCGGCGTGCCGCTGGCCGGATCCCTCATCCCCTGGATCGACGCGGACCTCGGCAACGGCATGTCCAAGGAGGAGAAGAAGGCCGGCGACGAGACGAACAAGATCCTCGGTCACTCGGCAGCCCAGCGGGTGCCCTTCGACTCCCTGTGCGTGCGCATCGGCACCCTGCGCTCGCACTCCCAGGCGCTGACCCTGAAGCTGACGCGGGACGTCCCGCTGGACGAGATCGAGCAGATCATCGCCTCGGACAACGAGTGGGTCTCCGTGGTGCCGAACACCAAGGAGGCCTCGATGGCGGGCCTGACCCCGATCGCCGCCTCCGGCGCCATGACCATCCCGGTGGGCCGCCTGCGCAAGATGGAGATGGGCCCCGAGTACCTCTCCGCGTTCACCGTGGGCGACCAGCTGCTCTGGGGTGCCGCCGAGCCGGTGCGCCGCATGCTGGCCATCGCCACGGGGAATCTCTAAGTGTACCCAGCCATCACGTTGGTGACAGACGGCTGATGGGCGGGCGCCCGCCGAGTGCACTGTGGCCT